>JACPGD010000244.1:7260-11443 GCA_016182645.1 Candidatus Hydrogenedentota bacterium
CACGCCATCGCCCTGCTCGGCGTCGTGCGTGAGCTGTCCGGCAATCGACACGATGCCGCTGCGCGGCGCGATCCAACGGCGTATCGCCGCATGCGCCGCATCGCCCGGGTGACCGCCCCCGGCCGTCAGGTGCACCCAGCCCAGCTTCAGATCCGGCAGATCCTTCCCACCCTTCCATGCACCGCCGCTGAAATGGGTCAGCGGTGTGAAAGAATGCAGGCGCCGCGCGCCTTCATCCACGCTCCCATAGCCATACTGCCAGGCAGAGGGTGGGGGCGCGATGGCAGGTTCCGTGCCGGCAAACTGCCGCGCCCAGTCAATTTCATCCGGCGCTGGCTCCCGCTGCAACGCAAGCTGGTACAGCCGCTGCACGTGCGCCACCGCTTGCGCGGGGGAGGCGCCGGCCCGGACCGAAAAAGCGCGGGCCTGCTCGATCATGAAAGGACTGTTCATCATAAACAGCGCCTGCTGCGGTACCGTGGTGCGGAAGCGGCGTGGGCTGTGCGTGTCCGGCGTGGCGAAATCAAAGGTGCGGAACAGCGCGGGCAGGTTCTGGCGATCAATATAGGCATACAACGAACGCCGCGGGCTGTAAGGAGGATTCACCACATCCACGGACGGCCCGCCCACCGCGATCACGTCGAGCGTGCCCGCCGTCGCCAGGATGGCATCGCGCAGGGCCTCGAAGTCGAGCCGCTGCCGGTTCTGCCGCCACAGCAACCGATTCTCGGGATCGATCATGAGCGCATCCGGATTCGCGGCGCTGCTTTGTTGATAAGCACTCGACAGCACGATGGCGCGCTGGAGTTTCTTGACGCTCCAGCCGTCGTCCATCAAGCGCCGCGCGAGGTAATCGAGCAATTCCGGATGCGACGGCGCCTCGCTGCGCAGGCCGAAATCACTCGTCGTGTCCACCAGCGGCCGCCCGAAGTGATACAGCCACAGCCGGTTTACCAGCACCCGCGCCGTGAGTGGATTGTCTGGGCTGGCAATGGCATCGGCGAGATCCAGCCGGCCGCTGCCGTGCTCGAAAGGTTTGCGCTCACCCGCCGACAATACGGCCAGAAACTGTCGTGGTACGTCCTCGCCTTTATTCGCGGATTTCCCGCGCAGAAACACGTAGGGCGCGAACAACTCCCCTTCCTGCAACGCCATCGCCCGATCCGGCCGTCCCGGATGCGTGTTCTTCACGCGTTGCAGCGCGTTGCGCAACCCCCGCACACGCCCCTGCACCGGCACCTCACTCAACATGAATACGTCGCCCTCGGGAACATTCGCGGGACTCGCCGCGCCATACAGCACCTGCCGGATCGCTTCCGCCTCGGGATCATTCAGCGCGGCGGGCAGCGTGAGCGGCCCCTGCTTTTGTTGCGCAAGCGACGTCTGCAACGCCAGCAGGTCCGTCCACTCCTTGTCCACGGCACGAAACAGTATCCGGTAACGCTCCGCCACCTCCGCCATCGTTTTAGGCGCATCCCCCTCGAAGATCTTGGCGATGCGCGCGTTCACAGATACCGTAGACGCGACGTCCCCATCGCGCCTCTCAGGCTCTGGTGCAGCCGCCCCGCTCCCCGCGTTTTCCGGAGAACGCGACGAGGACGTCGCGTCTACGAGAATTCGCACCGCGTGGCCTTCCGCGATCTGTTTGGCCAGTTGCGCGGCCTCCTCGGCAAAGCTGTCCTCCGGCAATGCGGCGAATGCGATCCACGCCGCAAACACCGGGTCCGGCTGCGCGGCTTGTTGCTTCAGCAGATCGCTCCAGCGCCGCTGCAATTGCCACAACAGTTGGCGATCACGCGCAAGCGCCCGGAACGGCTCTTCATCTGTCAGAGGACGCGCGTCATGTGCCGCCAACAGATAATCCACGATCTTCTCGCGCGCGTGTGCGATAAAGCCCGTGTGCAACTCCGTCATCAGATTCGCCACGGCCTCTTCCTTCTCCGCCACCTGCTTCAAGTAGTCCTGATACTCCGGATCCTGTTCGTCCGGCGTCTCGATCAGCGGCCATTCACCTGGCTCCACCGAACTGCGGAACACGCCGTAGAGTGAGTAATAATCGGCACTCGCAATGGGATCGTACTTGTGATCATGGCAGCGCGCGCAGCCCACGGTCAGCCCGAGAAAGCTCCGCGTTGTCACATCGATCCGATCGTCGGTAATGTCGTCGATGTTGCCAATAAACCGCCGGCCCAGCGTCAGAAAACCCATCCCCGCCAGTGGCCGCTTGTCCTCGCCCAAGTCGAGTTGGTCCGCCGCGAGTTGTTCCCGGATGAATCGATCATAGGGAAGGTCTTCGTTAAACGCGCGGATAACGTAGTCGCGGTAGGTGTGCGAAAACGCGAAATCGCGTTCTTCCTGAAACACGTACCCTTTCGTGTCGGAGTAGCGCGCGAGGTCGAGCCAATAACGCGCCCATCGCTCCCCGTACTGCGGCGACGCCAGCAGCTTGTCCACCACCCGCTCGTAGGCCTGGGGGTTCGTGTCCTGCTCGAACGCCTGCACCTCCTCGAAGGTGGGCGGCAGACCACTCAGATCAAAATACACCCGCCTCAGCAATGTTCTCCGGTCCGCCGCCGGCGACGGCGCCAGGCCCGCCTGCTCCAGCCGCGCCAACACAAAATAGTCCGGATCCGTGCATGGCCACTCGCGCTGTTTCACTTCGGGAAGTGGCGGCATCCGCACCGGCTGAAACGCCCAGTGTGAGGCGCGCGCCGCCGCCACTTTTTCCGGCATGCTCAGCTTCTCTGCCGCTGCCGGCCCGCCCGCCTCTGCCTCCGCCGGCCACGGCGCGCCCAGTTCCACCCAATGCGCCAATTTCGCAATCACGTCTTCCGGCAGCTTCCCCGTGGGCGGCATCTTCGTCTCGCCGGTGTACTGGATCACCTGGATCACCCGCGAACCGGCCACGTTCCCCGGCGCCAGCACCGGCCCGTTCTCGCTCCCTTTCAGCATCGCCTCACGCGAATCCAGCCGCAACCCCAGCTTCTGCTTTTCCGGCCCGTGGCACTCCAAACAGTGCTCCACCAGGACCGGCCGCCCCCCCCGCTCAAAAAAGTCAATGGCCTCCGGCGAAAATTCCCCCTCCGCCCCCACCAATGGACACACCACCAGCGCGCCGAAGAACACAAGCCACTGCCTCAACCAGCCAATCACCCGGCGCTCCTCAAAGCAATCCCCCGCCTTATTTCCGAGTATATACAAACTACATTCCAGACGAAAGGGAACCCATCTGCCCTGCCATAACCTGTCTCAGGACCAACATCATCAAGAGAAATGCTTAAAGTAAAAAACTGAGAAATCAGATCCCAAGAAGGACTCTTCGCATGAATTTTTACTTATTTTGCCCAAATAGGGCTGATACGATTTACTCAAATCAACGAATCAAGGCAGATACGCCTATCGAATTGTCCCGTACACCGCATATGGAGCTCAATCGAGCAGCGCGGTCCCGATTTCGTTGTTAAGTGTAAACCCCTCGCGCGTGGGCCGGATGACCGTGGCCGTGTCTTCGATGAGGCCGCGCCCGGCGAGCAATCGGAGCGGGAGCGCGAAGTCTACCTCGGGGGCTGTGCCAAAGCGCGCCGTGTAGTAGTGCTTGTCCAGGCCGTCGCGCAAACGGAGGTGCTGAATGATGGTTTCAAGCATGATCTCGCGTTCGGTCAGCCCGAGACACTCTTCCTTCTCTCCAGGAGCGGCGAGGTAGGCGTCAATCGTGGCGTGGTTTCGCGCACGCACGCCGCCGAGGAATGAATAGGCCCCCGTACCAAAGCCGGCATATTCCTCATTGTGCCAATAAATGAGATTGTGCCGCGATTGAAATCCGGGCCGCGCCAGGTTCGAGATTTCATAGTGGTCGTAGTCACCCAGCGCTTCCTCGGCCTGCTGGTACAACCGGAGCCATGTTTCATCGTCCACCGCCTGATCGCGCCGGCGCTCGAAGGGCGTGCCCGTCTCATAGGTGAGGCCATAGGTGGCGACATGCGGCGGCCGCAGCGCCACGGTTCGCGCGAGCGTGTCCGGCCAGTGCTCGATGGGCGGCGCGCCGAAAATCAGATCGAGATTCCAGTTATCAAAACGGGAAGCGATGGTCTCGCACGCGCGCAAGGCGCCGGCGGCGTCGTGACGCCGGCCCAGATAGCGCAATGTCGCCTCGTGGAAGCTCTGCACACCAAGGCTGATGCGA
>JACPGD010000030.1 GCA_016182645.1 Candidatus Hydrogenedentota bacterium
CGCCCGACTGGCAATTGACTTTCACCAAGGTGGATCCCGCCACACAATACCGCTGCCCCTGGATCGAGGGCTATGTGTCGCATGCCAGTATCCGCGCGGGCGAAACACTCGACATCATGGTAAGCACCAATCCGCCCGGCCCCTTCAAAATCGACCTCTATCGCATGGGCTACTACGGCGGCGCGGGCGCGCACCAAGTCGCCTCGCTCGGTCCGTTCGCGGGCGAGGTGCAGCCCGATCCGCCGATTGGCGAGGAGCGCCTGCGCGAGTGCCAGTGGAAGCCTTGTCATTCGCTCCAAATCCCCCAAGACTGGGTCAGCGGCGTGTACCTGGGCAAGCTGAGCCTCATCAATGATCGCTGGCAGAGCTACATAATCTTTATTGTGCGCGATGACCGCGGGGCGGACATCCTGTTTCAGTGCAGCGACAACACCTGGCAGGCCTACAACCGCTGGCCGGATCACTTCGCCCTCTACGACGATGGCGAGTCAGGCTGGGCGCTGAAACCTGGCATCCGGGTAAGTTACGACCGCCCCTATGGCAAGTACTGCCAAATCCTCGATGCGCCGCTCTCGCAAGGCTCCGGCGAATTTCTGCTCTGGGAATTCCCGCTCGCCTATTGGCTGGAGCGCGAAGGCTACGACGTGACTTATTGCTCCAACACGGATGTTCACGACAATGTCCAGTGCATCACACGCGCCAAGGCCATGATCTCGGTGGGTCATGATGAGTACTGGAGCCTCGAACAGTACGCCCACGTGAAAGCCGCCATCGACGCGGGTGTGAACGTTGCCTTCCTTTCCGGGAACACCTGCTGCTTCGTGGCGCCGCTGACACCTTCCGCCGCCGGGCGTCCTCATCGTGTGCTGACGCGCCAGGGCACCTACGGCGCGATGAGCGCGAAGGAAGCGGCGCGCATGGGACCATTCCCGATGTACGGCCCGGATGAGGGCCTGATCATCGGCGCGCGCAACATCATGCCGTTCAATGGTTCGGACGACTGGATCGTTTCGGACGACTCCGCGTGGATTTTCGAGGGGACCGGCATGAAAAACGGCGACCGCATCCCCGGCCTCGTCGGCTGGGAATTCCACGGCGATCCGGCGGACATCCCCGGTCTGCAAGTGGTGGCGCGTGGCGCCGCCCGCAACACCGAAAACGAAATCGGCCACTGGACTGCCACCCTGTATCCGGGCCCGAAGGACAACTGGGTCTTCAACGCCTCGACGATCTGGTGGGCGCAAGGTCTGAGCACGCCGCCGGGCCACATGCTGCCCTATTCGCATTATGGCCGGCCCCACGGCCCCGACCCGCGCGTCCAGCGAATTACGCGAAACGTGCTCGAACGCTTCATAGCAGAGCGGTGACTCAAAGTTTCATCGGACTGATCAGTCGGAGCGGACGGATCGGACAGATCAAATCCCCGAGGAAGAGGAGAACTTCAAGAATGAGATCATTCCCGGCGCTCCTGGTTGTTCTTGCTGTTTCCCGCGCGGGCGCGGAGGCGCCGCTGCCGGAATTGCGCGTGGCGTGTGTGCAGATGGAGGTGAAGCCGCAACTGCAGGCCAACCTCGAGCGCATCGAGCGCGGTATCGCCGAGGCGAAGGCCGCTGGGGCGCGCATGGTGCTCTTTCCAGAAACGGCCCTGTCGGGATTTGACGAATCCACCATCCAGGCGCTGGACTGGACCGCGCTGCATGCGGCGATGCAACGCCTGGCGGAACTGGCGAAGGCGAATGACGTGTATGTGCTCTACGGGACCGCCACCGAGTCCGGCAAGGCTCGCCCGTACAACTCCGCGGTGTTGCTCGGGCTCGATGGCGCGGAGATCATGCGCTACCACAAGATGGCGCCCGAGGACTGGTTCGAACCCGGCGATCATCTGGCCTTATTCAACGTGGACGGCATTCCCTGCACCATGATAATTTGCCATGACAATCGCTTCCCGGAACTTGTGCGCATCCCCGTGCTTCGCGGCGCACGCATTTGTTTCTACATCAGCTATGAAATCAACCGCTTCCCCGACGCGGTGCGCAAGATTGACAACTACCGCGCCCAGCTTGTCGCGCGCGCCGCGGAAAACGGCGTCTGGCTCGCCCAGGCCAATGGGGTCGGCCCGCTCGACACCACCGGCAGCGCCAGTCTCGGCCACAGCCGCATCATCGACCCGCGCGGCATCATCGTGCGCGAATTGCCCGGCATGCAGGAAGGCATGCTGGTCGAGACGCTGCGGCCGGAAGAAGCCAAGCGGGGCAATGCGAAAGAAAGTCTTGAATTGTTGCCGTTGAGACACTTCTGGGAAGAGGGCCTTAAATTGCTCCCGTAAGTACCGCGTCCCCCTCCTGAAATTGCCTTTCGCAGCAAGCGCTAACCAGGCGCAAAAGTTTGCATTCCGGCCGGGAATTTGCTACAGTATCGCCGCTTCCGGCAGAAAGACCGGTCGAGAAGTATGTGCCGTTATTCCGGGGGGCGCCAACAGGCAGCAACGGCACTTCCACGAGCAAGCAAAGCGGCCGCCCGGCCTCTTAGCCACGATACACGGACCGCTCAGGGTGCACCTGCACCCCGGCCTCAAGGAGACACACGCATGCCGATTGTAGACTATAAACGCTACTGCCAGATGCTGGACAAGGCCAAGAAGGAAGGCTATGCCTATCCGGCCATCAATATCACCACGATGGACACGATCAATGGGGCCATCGAGGGTTTTGCCGAGGCGAAGAGCGACGGCATTATCCAGGTGTCGACGGGAGGCGGCCAGCATGCCTCGGGCAATTTGAAGGACATGGTGCTGGGCGCCATCAGCCTCGCCGAGCACGCGCACCGCGTGGCGGAACGCTACGATATCAATATCGCCCTCCACACCGACCACTGCCAGCCCGGCAAAGTGGACAGCTTCTTGAAGCCGCTGATTGCGGAAACCACGCGCCGGCGCGCCGCGGTCCTCAACAATCTCTTCAACAGCCACATGCTCGACGCGAGCGAACTGCCGCTCAAACAGAACATGGCCCTGTCCGTCGACCTGTTGAAGCTGTGCGCGGAGAACGAGATCATTCTCGAAGTCGAGGCCGGTGTGGTCGGCGGCGAGGAAGACGGCGTGAGTCACGAGGGCGCGCCAGCGTCCAAGTTGTACACGACTCCGGAAGACATGGTCGCGGTGTACGAAGCGCTGAGCCAGGTCAAAGGCGCCCGTTACATGTTCGCCGCCACCTTCGGCAACGTGCACGGCGTCTATAAGCCGGGCAACGTCAAACTGAAGCCGAGCATCCTGAAAGACGGCCAGGCGGCCGTGGTCGCGAAGTATGGACAAAAGGCCCATTTCGACCTCGTCTTCCACGGCGGCTCGGGGTCGAGCGTCGAAGAAATCCGCGAGACGATCACCTACGGCGTGATCAAGATGAACATCGACACCGACACGCAGTACGCGTTCACGCGCCCCGTGGTTGATTTCATGTTGAAGAACTATGATGAAGTGTTGAAGGTCGAGGGCGAAGTTGGCAACAAAAAGAAGTACGACCCGCGCGCCTGGCTTAAGGAAGCGCGCAACGGCATGGCCAAACGCGTCGTGCAAGGTTGCAATGATTTGTTGAGCACCGGCAAGACCATGGGCCGCGGTTAGCCGGAGTGGAGTTCCGCCCGGCACGGAGACCGGGCGCCACACAGTTGATTTGGAGGGTCCGCTAAGGTTCCGCTCCCCGACGAGCGGACTTCCCATAGAATGCGCCCCGGAGGTAGCGCTGCCTCTGGGGCGCGCGCTTTTTACCCGTGAACGGAGACCACGCCGGGGCCCGGGCGACCCGCAAGTTGACCGAGGACGACACCCCTGATGGCTACCCGGTTGCGGTGGCCGAATTGGCCAGCCGCCCGCTGAACGCCTTCATCCAGGCGGCGCATTCGCGCTTAAACCGGCACGAGTACAAGTGCTTGTGAATCACCAGGGGTTGATCCACATAGATTGCGCCAACGACTTCCACGTCGAAGCGGCAGCGGGGGATCGTCGTCACTTCCACGCCTTGCAACACCCCCGCCGCCGCCAGGATTTCAACCCCATGACAAATCGTGGCCACCGGCTTCTCCTTCGCGAAGAAGTCGCGCGTGATCCGCAACAGGTCCTGGTCATAGCGCAGAAACTCGGGCGCACGCCCGCCGGGTAAGACCAGTGCAATGTACTCATCCGGCTGCACGTCCCGGAAGGCAATGTCAGATTTGATCGTGTAACCGGGCATCTCGACGGTGATGTCCCAATTGGGGTCGTGCTCGTGTTGCACGAGGTGGTAGGTGCGCCTCTCCGGTGCCGCAACGACGACTTCGTGGTCCTCGCTCAGCCGGTAATACGGCACCATCGTGTCGATCACTTCACCGCCATCGCCCACCACGAGCAGTACCTTTCCCATGTCGCTTGCCCCTTTCGTCGCATGCTTGAGGACCCTGATTCCCGCCCGAAAATACCATGACCAAAGGGTCATGTGGTATTCTTTTGTTCTTCCTTCAACTCTTTCCAAGGCGTGCAATCTATGGAAGCCAATCGCCCCCGGATCCTGGTGCTCGGCACGGGGTTCGGCTCGTTCAGTTTCATCAAACACATCGACGTCGAGGCGTTCGACGTGTTCGTGGTCAGCCCGAGAAACCATTTCCTGTTCACGCCGTTGCTCCCCAGTACCACCGTCGGTACGGTCGAGTTTCGCAGCATCATCGAGCCCATCCGCGTGGCGCGCAAGGGCATTCGCTTCTACCAGGCCGTCTGTACGCGGCTCGATCTCGAAAAAAGCATTGCGTACGGCGAAGGCTACTTTCACCGGACGCCGTTTGAACATGCATATGACTTTCTCGTCCTCGGCGTTGGCGCCGTTAACAACACCTTTGGGATTCCCGGCGTGGCGGAACACGCTATGTTTCTCAAGGAACTCGCCGATGCGCGCGCCATCCGCCAAAAGATTATCGAATGCCTCGAACGCGCCAGCAAACCAGGCCGGGCGCCCGCGGATCTCGACTGGCTCCTGCGTTTCGTGGTGGTGGGCGGCGGGCCGACGGGCGTCGAGTTTGCCGCGGAAATGCACGACTTTTTGCGCGAGGACCTCGCGAAGTGGTTCCCCGACCTGGTGCCGCATGTCCGCATCACCGTTTTGGAAGCCAAGGAACAAATCCTGAACATGTTCGACGCGCGCCTCCGCGCCTATGCCACGCGCGTCTTTCGCCGCTCCCAGATTGATGTCCGCACCAACTCGATGGTGCGTGAAGTACGCCAGGACGCCATCGTACTGCAGAACGGCGAAGAGATTCGCTATGGCCTGGTGGTTTGGTCGACGGGCATCGGTCCGACCCCGCTCGTCCGATCGCTGGACGTGCCGAAGGGGCCTTTTAAGCGTTTGCTGGTGGACGATTATTTGAAAGTGCTGACCACGACCAATGTGTACGCCATGGGCGACTGTTGCCGGCTCGAGAGCCAGGATTTGCCCCCCACGGCCCAGGTGGCCCAACAGGAAGGAAAGTACCTGGCCCGCGCGTTCAACCAGCGTGCCCGCGGGAAGACGCCGGGGCCGTTCGTGTATAAACACATGGGGATGCTCGCGTATATTGGCGAGCGGCGCGCGCTGGCCGACCTGAAGAACGTCAAGGGACGCGGCTTCACCACCTGGTTGTTCTGGCGCTCGGCCTATTTGACGAAACTGGTCAGTTGGAAGAACAAATTGCTGGTGGTGAGCGATTGGCTGCTCACATCTTTGTTTGGACGCGACATCAGCCGGTTCTAAGCGGTTGCGAAAAGGAAGGGGAAGACCTATGCCTGTGGCGGGAGAGGCGCACGAAATGCCGGAATTCAAGACGACAGACCTCTGTGATGCGTATGGCGTGCGCCTGCAAGTGGCGGAATTGGCGTTTCGAGACTATGGCGGTGTGCCGCGCTTCTGCGGCGTGATCGAAACAATCAGCGCGTTTGAAGACAACAGCCGCGTGCGCGAATGTGTCGAGCGGCCCGGTGACGGCAAGGTGCTGGTGATCGACGGCGGCGGCTCGCTGCGGCGGGCCATGCTGGGCGATTTGCTGGCGGAAAAGGCCGTGCAAAACGGCTGGAACGGCGTCCTGGTCAACGGCTGCATCCGCGACGCCGCCGCCATCGGCCGGATGCCGCTGGGCGTGAAGGCGCTCGGCGCCAACCCGCGCAAGACCGAGAAGCGCGGCCTCGGCGACCACAATGTGCCCGTGCGCTTCGCGGGGGTCACTTTCCTTCCGGGCCATTTCCTCTACGCCGACGAAGATGGCATTATCGTTTCAGAACAACCATTGGAACTGTCCATCTGAAGAGGTCACTTCGATGACCGGCACGGCTGAGGTGTCGCCCTTTGTTCTCTATCCGATCGTCCTCTGTTTCTTTGGCGGGCTTATCGCGTTTGCCTATTGGTGGACGCGGCGCGAGCAACGCGCCCGTGAACACTTCGCGGCCAAACACGGCCTCGTGCTCGACAGCACGGGGTTAGACATTCCCAGGAGCTTCCATCTGATGCGGCGTGTGCCTGCGGGCGCACGCGCAGAAGTGCTGCACGCCATGAGCGCGCCCTGCGGCAGTGGCGAATGGGGGGTCTGCGTGCTGGGGTTTTACAGTGGCTCGGTACCGGATCGTCGCGCCCGTGCCTACCATGTGCTCCTTGGCTACTTGCAGCACCGCGATCTGCATGCCCCGAGATTCGTGCTCACTCCCCGTACCTTGCGCACCAGAATTCTGTCACTCCTGGCCGGAAAGGGCGTGCAACTGGTTGGAGCCCCCGGCATCCCAAGCGGTCTCGTTCTCGAATGCGAAGCAGAAGAAGCAGCGCGGGCTTTTCTTACCACACCGGTGCTGGCCGCCCTTCAACAGGCACATGGCCTGACCATCGAAGGGCAGGGCGACGTGGTCGTGGTCTACAAACCCGCCAGAATGCTGCAACTGCAACGTTTCCGCCCCCGCGACGCCGCACGTCTCCTGGCCGTCATCCGGATTCTGGCCTCGTCGCGATTTAACCCTGCCTCTTCCGTGTGATTCCTTATACGCAAAGAGCAATTATTTATGACAATTAATCTGTTATATAGAGCACATGTAGAAACATGAGTGATAGACTAGTAACTTAATCGTACCGAATTGTGGAAGCCGAAATCGCCTTTCCGAAAGAGAAAGGGGCCGGTTTTATTTATCTGAGGTTTCGACGGCGGCGCGGACCCGGGCCAGGAATTCGCCTTGAGTATAGGGCTTTTGGAGGAAGCCGGCCAGGCCTTTGCCCGCGAAGCGGGCGAGGGCCTCTTGTTCATTGTAGCCGCTCGACAGCAGGATGGGGAGATTGGGCGCAATCTCTTTAATCTTCTGAAACGCCTGCTCGCCGCTGAGTTTGGGCATGGTCATGTCGAGGATTACGAGGACCAGGCCGCGGGCCTTTTCTCGGCAAAGCCTCACTCCCTTTTCTCCGTCCCCGGCGGTGAAGACGGAGAATCCGGCTTTCTTGAGCATCTTCGCGGTCACCTGGAGAACACGTTTCTCATCATCCACGACGAGCACAGCGCCGGCGCCCTGCCAGTTCCCATCAGCCGGGGCCGCGCTGGTGGTTGTTTGTGAAGTATGGCTGGAAGCGGGGAAGAAGAGTTCGACCGAGGTGCCCTCGCCGGGATGGCTGCGGACCTTGATCGCGCCGTGATGGCTCCGGACGATGCCGAGGACGGCGGCGAGGCCCAATCCTCTGCCGGCGAACTTGGTGGTAAAGAACGGCTCGAACATTTTTAGCTGCGTTTCGGCGTCCATGCCGCAGCCGTTGTCGGCCACCTCGAGGCAGACGTACACCCCCTCCGGCAACGCTTCCCGGAGGTAGGTTTCCCGGAAGAACTCGGCATTGCACGGTCTGGTATTCACGGAAACGGTGATTGTCCCCGAACGATCGCTAAAGGATTCCGCGGCGTTCGTGACCAGGTTCATGACAATCTGCCGCAACTGGGTCGGGTCCCCTTCGATGGCGGGGACGGCGGAGGCAAACTGCTGGCGCAAGGTCGATTTGTTGGCAATGCTCACTTCGAGGAGGTGGGTCATTTCGTGGATCAATTCGGGCAGGCTCAGGGGCATGATCACAAACAGGCCCTTGCCGCTGTAGGCGAGTAATTGCCGGCAGAGGTCGGCGGCGCGCTGGGCCGTGGAAGCGATGTCATTGAGATGCTCCCGGACGGGGGCGTCTTCGGGGAGGTCCGATAAGGCGAAATCGGCATTGCCGATGATGCCCACGAGCAGATTGTTGAAGTCGTGGGCGATGCCGCCTGCCAGTACGCCGAGACTCTCTAACTTTTGGGTATGTTGAATCTGCTCTTCCATCTTTCGCCGCTGCTCTTCGGCATGGCGCCGGGCGGTGATATCGAGGACCAATGAAAGTACGCCGATGACGTTGCCCTGGCCGTCCCGGCGAACACAGTTGTTCCATTCGCAGATAATGATGTGCCCGTCCCTGGTGAGGTTTTCCAGGATGGCGGAGGAATTCTCTCCCTTCCGCACATTGCGCATGATGCTCTGGGCGCGGGCACGCCCACTGGGGGGGACCCCAAAATCGCAGAAGGTTTTTTCGAGGACCTCTTCCTTCGACCAGCCGAAAAGCCGTTCCGCGTGGCGGTTCCAGTCGAGAATGCGGCCACGCCGGTCCCACAGGACGATCGCCAGGGGCGCCATGTTATAGACGGAGCGGTAGCATTCCTCGCTCTCGCGCAATGCCTCGGCGGCCTGTTTTTGCGCGGTGATATCGGTCAGCACTCCGGACAATCCGGCCACGTTGCCATTGTCGAAGATCAGCCGGCTCGAGGTGCGCACATAATGGACAGAGCCGTCTTTTGCGAAGACGCGGAACTCGTGCGGCTCAATCTCTCCCGCGAGCGTGCGGGCGCGGCTTTGGATAAGCATGGGCAGATCTGCGGGATGGACATATTCCGCGAACGACTGCCCCACGACCTCTTCGACCTTGTACATCCCCATGCGTTCGACCACGGGGCTGATATAAGTGATAAGTCCGTCCAAGTCCTGCGTGTAGATCACGTCGTTCATGTTCTCGACAAGATTCCGGTACTTTTCCTCCGATTTCTGGAGGGCCTGGAGCGTCCGCTCCTCTTCGGTTACGTCAATGGCGATACCGAGGACGAGCGGTTCCGATGATCCCGGGAGCTGGAAGGGAATCTTGTGCGTCTGGAGGATGCGCTTTTTCCCGCTCCCGTCGGTGAAGCTTTTGCGCGGGTAGAAAGTGGGACATCCCGTCCGGTGGACGTAATCGTCGTCCGCTCTGAACAGCGCGAGTTCGTCGGCATCCTGGTGCACGGCGCTTACAAGCTGCCCAGTGAGCGCTTCGACGGTGGTCCCGTAGGCCTCGGCGGTGGCCCGATTGACCAGGACAAAGCGGCCCTCCCGATTGCGTGCAAAGATCATGTGGGGGACAAGGTCAATGATCTGACGCAGCGCGGAATCGGTGACGTTGAAGGTCTTATCGGTCACGGGGAGTCTCATTCCTTTTTCAAGAGCCAAACCTCGGCGAGTTGACAGCCGCGGCCTTTCACCAATTCCCAGGAGAGGTCGAGGACCCCGTCCGCGGTGGCTGCGGCCGGGATCTCAAATTCCTGAGGCGCCACGGGATTAGGCTGCGGCAACGGCCCGTGGATTTGATGCGTGCCGTCGGCCGTGAGTGTCATGGTGGCATTGTAGCGGCCCGCGTAGGTGACGCGCAGGCGATAGGTTGCACTGGGATCGAGTCCTTCGTAACGCATGAGGAGCGGCGTGCCATACAGGGTCTTCGCCTGATCGAGCCAGGACAGGCGTTGCGTGCTCAATTCGAGCGTATCGGACTTCATGGCCATTTGGAATTCGACCATGGCGCTGCCGACGCCGCCCGGATCTTCCGCCCATGTCTTCTGGCGCACCACGTGGGGTTGCTTCGTGAGATTGCCGAGGTCGTCGTAGAAGCTGCCTTCGCCCGGTTGCTCCCACGTGGCCAATTGGAGCACGCGCGCCTCCTGTTCGGCCTCGGATGGCAGTTCGAGAATAGCCACAAACTGCGTTTCCAGCCAGAGACGGTTATTCAGCGGCTGATCCAGCGTGTCGAGCAGCGCGCCGCGTTCGGCATTACGCGCGCGGTAGGGCGGCTTAATGCTGAACTGGAACCCGATGCTCTTCAGCAACGCGGCGGCCAGTCCCTCGATCTCCTTACGGTACTCTTGCGCCTTCGGAGAGAGTGTGGTGTCGGCGAGGGTCGCGCGGGCGGCGGCGATGGCGGCCTTGGGGCCCACTTCCGTGGCGCGCGCCAGCTCCTCGTTGGCTGTTGCCTCCTGGGCACGTTCCTTTTGCGCCTTCTCTTGCACATAGGCGTCGTAGTAGGCGCGCATCAGGTACATTTGCAGCCGCCAGTTGGGATCTTGGGCCGTATCGCGCGCGTTCCAGAGGGCTTTCCACTGCTCGAGCGTCTGGGAGATGCGGTGGTTGTCGAGGATCGGGCCCACCCAGTTCTCTTCCAGCGCGAACAAAGCCGCCGCCCCGGCCTCGGCTTGGGCATCGCCGAAGAAGAGATCGGCGTAGGCCTGGACGATGCGCTCAATCGGCTCCTCTGGGTTCCAACCCAGCGCACTCCAGACGAACTTGTTCAAGTCATCGTGGACACCGTCGCTGTAGGTGCCAAAACCGCTGGCGTGCGGCGCATAGAGGTTGTGGATGTGTGCTATCGCCCGCGGCCGTGGACAAATGGCCTCGCGGTTCAAGAGGTGAGCAAAGGCCGGGTCCCAATCGTCCACAGGGTATTGGCAGCGCACGAGGTGAGTAATGTCAGGATAGCGGCGGACAA
>JACPGD010000245.1 GCA_016182645.1 Candidatus Hydrogenedentota bacterium
CCTCCAACACGCGCAGCCGGTGCTGCTTGCCCACCATCTGCTCGCCTACTATGAGATGCTCTCGCGCGACGCACAACGATTCGTGCAATTGCGCGGGCGCGTCAACGTGCTGCCGCTCGGGTCAGCGGCGCTTGCAGGCACGCCCTATCCGATTGATCGCGCGCAAGTGGCCAAGGAACTGGGTTTCGGCGCCATTTCCGTGAACAGTATGGACGCCGTTGCCGACCGCGACTACCTCATCGAGTTTTGCAGTTGCGCCGCGCTCGTCATGCTGCACCTCTCCCGTCTCTGCGAGGAACTGATTCTGTGGTCAAGCCAGGAGTTTGGCTTCATTCAGATCGGCGATGCCTTCACCACGGGCTCCAGCATCATGCCCCAAAAGAAGAATCCGGATGTCGCGGAATTGGTGCGTGGCAAGACGGGGCGGGTCGTAGGGAGTGTGGTGGCGTTGCTCACACTCGTCAAGGGGCTCCCGCTGACCTACAACCGCGATCTGCAAGAAGACAAAGAACAGGTCTTCGACGCTTCAGACACAGTCCAGCTTGCCCTCCGTGTGTTTGCACGCATGATCCCCTCGATCAGGGTCAATGAAGATGCTATCCAGGCAGCGTTGCGCCAGGGTTTCATGGAGGCGACAGATCTGGCCGATTACCTCGTCACCAAGCGCCTGCCTTTTCGCCAGGCCCACGAAGTGGTGGGCCACGCCGTACGCTACTGTGAACGGCATCAGAAAACGCTTCCGGAACTCACCTTGGAAGAACTGCGGCAATTCTCACCGCTCTTCCAGTCAGACGCGCACCAGGTGCTGAAGCCCGAGGTCATCGTGCGACGGCGCGACAATCCCGGCGGTACCGCCCCGCGCCAGGTGCGCATGGCTATTCAACGTGCGAAGAGGGCGCTCGCCCGTAAGCACCCCTGAACTCGGCCTCGGCCGGGAGGGCCAAGTCCCCAAGAGAAGACTTCGCAAGGGAAGCTCATCGGACTTATAGGTCCCATAGGTCTCATAGGTCTCATAGGTCCCATGAAAGGAAACCTCCATGACCGTGCGCGTGGAAAAACAGGATCTGGTGACCACCGTCATCCTTGATCGCCCCAATGTGCGCAACGCCGTGGATCGCGCGACCGCCGAAGCGCTGGCGGAGGCATTCCGCGCCTTCGACGCTGACGAGCGGGCCTGCGTGGCCGTGCTCTACGGCGATCACGGCGCCTTTTGCGCGGGGGCAGATCTCAAGGCGATGGCCACGGGCGGCATGAACCGTTGCGAGCCGGACGGCGACGGTCCCATGGGCCCGTCGCGTATGCTCTTGCGCAAGCCAGTGATTGCCGCCATCGCGGGACATGCCGTGGCGGGCGGGCTCGAGTTGGCGCTCTGGTGCGACCTGCGTGTGGCGGAAGAAACCGCGGTTCTGGGCGTGTTCTGCCGCCGCTGGGGTGTCCCGCTTATCGACGGCGGTACCGTGCGCCTGCCGCGCTTGATTGGATTGAGCCGCGCATTAGACCTGATCCTGACGGGCCGTGCTGTCTCCGCACAAGAGGCCCTCGATATCGGGCTGGTGAACCGCGTCGTGGCGCCGGGTACAGCCCGCGCCGCGGCCGAGGATCTCGCGCGGCAAATCGCCCAGTTCCCCCAGGAATGTTTGCGCAACGACCGCCTCTCCGCCTATCAACAAGCGGACCTGCCACTCGACGAGGCACTCCTTAACGAATTCAACCTCGGCATGGTCTCTCTCGCCGCCGGCGCGGCCGAAGGCATCCAGCGCTTCGCCCAAGGCGCCGGCCGCCACGGCCAAACCGGTTAACTGCCCTCGATACCATCGGTCCACTTTGTCCATTGAGTCCATTAAGTCCATTGAAACGTGCCCGCATCAACTTCAAGGAGGCAGCTTGGCTACTGGCCCTGCTGATGCTCCTTCTGTTTCTCTGGGACACACCGCCCGTCTATCCCCTGCGTATCCTCGTCGTCTTCTTCCACGAACTCAGCCACGCCATCATGACCTGGCTCACCGGCGGCGAAGTGGTGCAACTGGCAATCACCCCGGCCGAGGGCGGCTTCTGCGTTTCTAGCGGCGGCTCGCGCTTTCTGATCACCAGTGCGGGCTACCTCGGCAGTCTCCTCTGGGGCGGCGCACTGCTGCTGCTCAGCACGCGCCACGGCAAACTCGCGCTCGTCACCGCCACCCTCGGGTTGTTGCTCTTCGGCGCGTCGCTTCTGTTTGTGCGCCCGCTCGCCGGTTTCGGCTTCTTCTTCGGACTCGCCGTGGGGCTGGCCCTGATCGCCGCGGCCTGGTGGCTGCCCGCCCAAGCCAACGCCGCCATCCTGAAAATCGTTGGACTTACCAGTTGCTGCTACGCCCTCTTCGACATCAAGGAAGACCTGTTCGGCATCCCCAACGCCCCCACCGACGCCACACTCCTCGCGGAACTCACCGGCATCCCCGCGCTCCTCTGGGGTCTGCTCTGGGCGGCAGTGGCTGTGCCCGCGGCACTGGGCTTCTTGTGGTACGCCGTGCGGCGGAACAGCGGCTAAAGGTGGTGTATACTGCGTTTATGAAAACAATGAAGAACGACCCTGATTTACTGCGGGAGTACGATTTTTCAGGGGGCATCAGGGGCAAGTATGCGAAACGCTATCGGCCATGCTTGAACGCGCCAGCCGCGAAGGGAGGATCGCTGTGAACTCGCCGGCCCCTTCTGTATTTGACCTCTGTCCAGCGGAAAAACTCCAACTCGTGGAGGATTTGTGGGACGATCTCGCGAGTTCCCCTGATGCTGTCCCAGTTTATGAGTGGCAAAAGGAGGAACTGGCCCGTAGAAGAGCCAACCTCAAGGCGAACCCCGCCCCGTTACTTATCTGGGAAGAAGTTAAGCAGAGGGCTTGAAACCGCTATGGCCGATGAGGTTCGTTCAATAAAATCTAGGGTTTATATCGAAACAAGCGTCGTCAGTTATTTGATCTCGCGTACTAGTTGCGATGTGGTGACTGAAGCTCGTCAGCAACTCACGCGCGACTGGTGGAAAGAGGCTCACCATCAGTTTGACTTTGTTATTTCCGAACTTGTGAAGGAGGAGGCGGCCGCCGGTGATCCGCTTGCTGCACGGGAGCGCCTCCATATACTCGCCGCGCTGACGACTCTCGAAACTACGGAAGACGCCATAGCCCTGTCTAAGCAGCTGGTGGAATCCGGCGCGGTTCCGTACAAGGCGGCCCAGGATGCACTGCATATTGCCATCGCTGTAACCAATGGCGTCGAGTATCTGGTAACATGGAATTGCCGACATATTGCAAATGCAACGATGCGTGGCCTGATCGAGATCGTATGTCTCAAAGCCGGCCATGAGCCAACAATTATTTGCACGCCAGAAGAATTGATGGAGAATGACACAAATGTATGACGATCCCATTGTGGCGGAGATTCGCAAGATCCGCGATTCCTATGCCAAGCAATTCAACTATGACCTAGATGCGATTTACCGGGACATAAAGGCCAAGGAAAAAGCAAGCGGGCTTCGGTATGTCCGTTATCCAGCCCGTCCCTGTAGACCACGCGATAAAGGCGTTTTGCCCCCAGCGGTCTGAGCGAAATCGGCCATCTTCACGTAGTTGCCCTTGCGTTGAACTTCGCCGAATCCGGGACGTTGCGGTGGAGAAGGATCATGCGAGCCATTGTGCACCACGTAAAGGTTCAAGACGATGGGACCATAACGCTACCGGCTCTGGGCGCCGCTGGCGGAAGTACGGTCGAGGTCATTATCCTTGTGCCGGAGAATGAAGAAGCCTTCGGCGATTTGTTGAAGGTCTCAGAATCCAGTACTGGGTTTTGGGACAACCCAATCGACGACGAAGTTTGGAACGATGCTTGAAGGTGACTGACCGTGAAGTTTCAATTGGAAGAGTTGCACCGGGACACACCTGACGAAGTCCTCTTGGCGGATCTTCAACGAGTCGCCCATGTACTTGCGGCCGACCGTGTAACAAGAGATCAGTACCAGAAGAACGGATGTTACGGTCCAAGCACTTTTCGAAGGAGGTTCGGAAGCTGGTTTTCGGCACTGGAACGTGCAGGTCTTAGCCGTACTAGGCACTGGAACGTTACTGATGAGGAGTGGTTCTTGAACTTGGAACATGTGTGGGAATCGCTCGGGCGGCAGCCGCGATATTCTGAGATGCACCGTCCACTTTCCAAATACTCCGCTTCAGGATACGCCTATCGCTTCGGCTCATTTCGGCGCGCGCTTGAGGCATTCATTGAATTCACTAATGCGGCGGGTCAGAACGCAGGCGATCTGCGGAATGAAGATTCCTCCACTGAAGCTAAGTCGGCACCCAAGAAGTCGCGTACCCCATCGTGGCGACTTCGCTTCTTAGTATTGCGCCGGGATAACTTTACTTGTCGAAGTTGTGGTGCTTCACCTGCGAAGCATCCGGCCGTCGTTCTGCACCTAGACCATGTAAAGCCTTGATCCACCGGTGGTGAAACGACTCTTGAAAACCTGCAAACGCTTTGTGAAACCTGCAACATTGGTAAGAGCAATCTTGAATCCGACAATACATAGATACTTGCAGATTCCACGCGTTGCCTTTTCTGCGTTTGGCGTGGTCTAATAGCGCCGCATGCGCGGGAGGCTTAGCAGCTTGCCGCGGGAATTCTCTTTCTCATTATCTCAACCCTTTTTTCCTTCTTGGGGAGTGCGTTCTATGTCGAAGCAGCGGAAGACGATTCATGTGGTGTC
>JACPGD010000246.1 GCA_016182645.1 Candidatus Hydrogenedentota bacterium
CGCGTGCATAACACCGAGTGGCCGCTGGTTGTGTGCTTTTCGCGGTGCGCGCGACAAACGCTCGAATGCGGGACAACGGACCTTGCTCACGTGGTCGGACGACGCCGGCAGGACGTGGTGCGATCCCTTTTCGCCCGTGGCCGCGCCCCAGTTTGGCGGACTGCCCGGCACCCTGCGCTGCGGTGGGGTGCTCAGCCTCGGCGAAGACCGTCTGCTCGCGACGCTGGCTTGGGTGGACGATTCACACCCGGACCTGCCGTACTTCAATGAGAAGACGGAAGGTCTTCTGGACACGCGGATCGTGCACGCGCTATCCGAAGACCGGGGCGCCACATGGAGCGCACCCTGGGTGATGGACACAGCGCCCTTTGCGCCGCCCACGCCCACCACTGGGCCTTCACTGCGCTTGCCGAGTGGCGAAATCATGTGCCAATTCGAGTTGAATAAACCCTACATCGACCCCGTACCATGGCGGCACGCTTCGGTGTTGATGTTCTCACCGGATGAGGGCAAGACTTGGCCCCGCTACGCAGTGTCCGCGCAGGACCCGGAGCACCGCGTGTTCTATTGGGACCAACGCCCGTCCTTGTTGCCAGACGGGCGGCTGTTCGTGGTCTTCTGGACCTTTGATCGCGCAAGCAGTCAATACCTCAACATCCACGCGCGAGAATCACGCGATGGTGGCCGTACCTGGAGCGCGCTGTGGGACACCGGCGTCCCCGGACAGCCGGGGCCGGTGTTTGCACTTGTGGATGGATCGCTGGCGATGCCGGTGATGGATCGCACGACGACGCCAAGACTGGTGCTGCGCGGCAGTACGGATGGCGGCGTTACTTGGGACACGGAAGAGCTGCTGGTGCACCAGGCCGAACAGACGACGCGAAAGGCGGCGGACGCCTCGATGCAGGAGGCGTGGAATGAGATGTACGCCTTCGCACTCGGCCTGCCGCACACGGCCCCGTTGCCGGGCGGCGGCGCGCTGCTGGTCTACTACGCCGGCAAAACGACTGACGAGACGGGCATCCACTGGGCACGCATCGAATAACGCTCACTGCCAATCGCGCTCCGTGATCTTTCCCTTCAGGACAAACTCAGGATGATGCCCAAAATACTCACCTTCCCACACGAAGCCGGCGGTTTCGCCGGGGAACATGTACGCCGTATCGCCGCGCACGACCGTAATGGTGGAGACATCATCGAAGGGCAGCGGTGTGGCGGCGCCGAAGCGGTTCGTCTTGGTGTCATACACGTAGAAATGATTGAAGTAGTGTGTGGTTTCCAGCTTCGGGTGGTTCTTCCACGTGCGGGCAACTTTGCTCGGTTCGCCGTAACTCGGGATGAGCGTCGTATCCGGCTTCATCACCACGTCGTACTGGTAACCGCAAGGCAGCAGGAGGTAGCGGTTGTTGTAGATGATGGTGCTCGAGCTGGCCCCGGATGCGGAAATGGGCAGGTCCGGTAGCGCTTCCCAACGGTCCGCCGCGGCATCGTAGCGCCAATTGTCCACCACGTTCGCATAGCTGCCAGTATCCTTCGCCACGGCCACACCGCCGAGGAGGTAGAGCAGCCCGTCTACCGCGGCAAACCCCGCGAGACAACGCGGCGTCCCCGGACACGCACCCAGTTCGCGCCAGCCCGCCTCGGGCGCTTCCGTATCGAAGACCAGAAGCTTCGCGCCCAGCCGCTCCTGGCCGCCCGCCCGATCCGACAAGGTGTAGAAGCGCTGCGCGTCATAGTCGGCACCCGCCGGCACGTAGATCTTGGCGCCCAGCGCACAGGCGCTGCCCCACGCGCGCGGCGAGGGCAACGGTGGAAGCTCAGTCCATGTCCACGCGCTGCCTGCGCGCGACAAGCGGTAGCCGTCCCGGTAGGTGTACGGTTCATCATAGCTGAAGCCGCCCCAGACGTAGATGCTGTCGTTGACGGACGCACCGAAAGCGCCTTGACGCGCCGCCCCCGGCAACGGCGGCAGTTCAACCCAGCCGCGGCCCTCGTCCGCCAAGTTCAGTCCCCACACGTTGCGCAAAAAACCGCGCGGATACTTGCCAGGTTTCCAGTCGTCATCCACCCCGCCGCAAAATCCGCCGATGCTCACCAGCCAGTCCCCCAACGGCGCCACGAAATTGTCCTGCATCCCCTGCGGCATGTGCGTTCCCGCCGACCACACCACCTCCAGCATCTGCGGGACTGACGCACCCGGTTCCGATGCGTGCGCCGCGTGCAGCCCGATAAGCGAGCACATTGCGACGAATACTGTCCATCTCATGTTACACCGCTCCAATTCCGTGCGCCGATTGTCCGGGAGCGGGCAGTTCGCTGTCAATTTCATGGAAGTCCAATTGTGGTATTCTTGAAGTCAGACTGTCTCAAAGGATTAGATTTAATAAGCCAACATTCGTGTTCGATTAAGGCGACGGCGGCGGCGCTTCTGGATTCCCGCCTTCGCGGGAATCCAGAATTGTTCGCGCAATTGTCAAGGCTACGGTGGAAATGGGCGGGAATCAGTGAGAAACCCGCCTTAACCGAACACAAATGAATGAGCCAAGTGAGGAAGAGGTTGGTGGTGGATGAAAAGAATCGTCCCGTAGCCGTGTTGATCGATTACGCGGACTGGCTTTTTCTGGAGTCTCGATTGTCCGCTTGGAGATTCCGGACGAGCCCTCAAGTGGCATAGAGGGATTACAGGGAACTCTTTCCCCGTCCATCGATCCCCTTGAATACCAGAAGTCCATTCGCGCGGAATGGCAGTAGGAGCAGCATGCAACGGCGTTCATTCCTGAAATTGACGGCAGCGTCCGCCGCCGCTGCGTGCATTCAAGAAATGAACATCGCGCAGGCAGCGGAGCACCGGCCAAATATCCTGTGGCTCACCTGCGAAGACATGAGCCCGCATCTCAGTTGTTATGGCTACTCCGATTCGCAAACCCCCGCCATTGATCGCCTGGCTTCGGAAGGGGCGCGTTTCGAGCGGGTCTTCTCCGTGGCGGCCGTGTGTGCGCCGAGCCGCTCCTGCCTGATCTCAGGACACTATCCAGCCTCTCTCGGGACGCACCACATGCGCTGCAAACGCGCGCTGCCCCCCGATTTTCACTGCTTTCCGCACTACCTGCGCCAGACCGGTTATTACTGCACGAACAACGTGAAGACGGACTACAACTTTGATGCGCCCGCGGACACGTGGGACGAGAGCAGCAATAAGGCGCACTGGCGAAATCGATCCACTCCCGATCAGCCGTTCTTTTCCGTGTTCAACTTCACCACGACGCACGAGTCGAGCATCGGCAAACTTTTTGCCGAAGACGACCCGCGGCGGCCCGCGCATCCTCACGATCCGGATGCAGTAACCCTTCCGCCGTATTATCCGGACACGCCCACTATCCGAAAGCATTGGGCGCACTACCTGGATCTGATTTCCCTGCTTGATGCGTGGGTCGATGAGCATTTGCACGCGCTGGAGGAGGCCGGCCTGAGTGACAACACTATTGTGTTCTTCTTCAGCGACCACGGCGCCGGCCTGCCGCGCGCGAAACGCTGGCTTTACGACAGTGGCCTGCACGTGCCGCTGATTGTGCGCTGGCCGGGGAAGGTCGACCCGGGTTCACTACGCGAAGACCTGATCAGTTTCGTGGATTTCGCGCCGACCGTAGTGTCGTTGGCGGGCGTGACCCCGCCGCCGGAGATGCAGGGGCAAGTCTTTCTCGGCGAACACCGCGCCGCGCCGCGCCAGTTTGTTTTCGGCGAACGCGACCGCATGGACGAACGTTACGACATTATCCGCGCGGCCCGCGACAAGCGCTACAAGTACATCCGCAACTATGATCCCTTCCGCGCCTATGACCAGCATAACGAGTACCAGGAGAACTGGCCCGTCATGCAGGAAATGCGGCGCGTGCAGGCGGAGGGGAAACTGGACCAGGTGCAGCAACTCTTCTTCCGCCCCACCAAGCCGCTGGAGGAACTCTACGACTGCGACACCGACCCGCATGAGTTGAACAATGTGGCCGGCCAGCCGGAAATGCAGGAACATCTCGAGCGCCTGCGCGACGCGATGAACAAATGGCTAAACGAGATTCGGGATCTCGGGTTGGTGCCGGAGATGGTGCTTGCGGCGTGGTGCGCTTCACCGCCAGCACCGCCGCCGGTCGAATCACGCTATGCCGCGCCCGAGACGGCCTCCGCGGAGGCGTTTGGATTGCCGCTCGCGTATTGGACCAAACAACTCAATCAGGCTGATCCGCTATTGCGCCTGCGCGCGATCCGCTCGATTGGGCTGTGCGGCGCGGGCGCGCGGCCCGTCCTGCTGGCCGCATTGCAGGATGCACAGGAGACCGTCGTCTACTGGGCCGCCACCGCCCTGGGCGAGCAACGGTTGGACGATGTGGAAGTGATTAAGGCACTGGCGAAGACACTCGACCATCCTTCGCTCTGCGCGTGCCTCGCCGCGGCACAGGCCCTCCTGCCGCTGGGCCAGCCAGGACCCGCACTGCCGCGCTTGCTCGACGCCGTGCGGAATGAAAACCCATTTGCGCGCCTGTACGCCGCGCAGGCGCTTGAGTCCCTGGCCAAAGAGAATCCCGGCGTTCAATCGGCCATGAACGCCGCACTCGAGGACGGCAACGAATACGTTGTGCGCATCGCGCGCCACGCTCTCGGTCTGGAGCCGGCCCCAAAATGAAACCTCAGCGATCTTCATGGCTTTGTCCCTGATGTCCCTCCTGTCCCTTCGGGAAAACGTCCGCCGTCCCGTCAAACTTTGCCTGCCGTGCCGCCTTCTGGTACTCTTTCCACGTTTTTCACCCGTTTTCCAACGTGGCCCGCGCTCAACCTCATACCGGCCTCCGGCCTTGCGCGGCATAGGGAATTCTCGTTGAATGGATGTCTTTTGGTTTGCCATCTCCCATGACTGGGCAGTCCTCCTGCCCATCATCTTGTGCTCCGTCCTGTGTGTTGCCGTGACCATCGAGCGCCTGTGGTATTTCCGCATCAACAAAGTGATGAGCGTTGATTTCGTGCACCACTTGCAGCGCGATCTCGAGAACAGCCTCGACGCCGCCAAGGCGACGGCGGACCGGCATCGCGGCATCATCGGCGAAGTGGCGCGCGAGGGGCTTTCCATCCTGCGCGCACACCCGGAACGCTTCGAATCGATGTTCGACGTGACAACCTCCCTGGCCACGCGCGAGCTTGAACGTGGCCTGACCGTCCTCGGGACGATCGCGGCCATCAGCCCCTACCTCGGCCTTTTCGGTACAGTCGTGCGCATTCTGCTCACCTTCGGCGAACTCGCCTCGACCCAATCCGGCGGCGACGTCTCGCTGGTCATGGCGGGGATCGGGTCCGCGCTGATCGCCACGGCCTTCGGCCTGGGCGTGGCCATTGTGGCGGTTGCACTCAATAACTATTTCCGCACCCATGTCCAGCGGTTTGACGGCGATTTCGAAGTGCTGAAACTCGTGTTCATGAGCGCCATCGGCATGCCCGCGCAGCGCCCGCAACGCCCGGTGATGCAGCCGCAACGCCGCCCCGGCTATGCGGAATAATTCCATTCGCGCCGGAATCAGTAAGCAACAGAATCCGCAATGAAAAAGAAGCCTGCCCTCTACACCGAAATCAACATCACGCCGCTCACCGACATCTTCCTTGTCTTGCTGATCATCGTCATGATTGTCGCCCCCTTCTGGCCCAAATTCAGCGGTGAAATCCAGCCCCCCACCATCACCACGGGCAGCACGATGGACAAGAAATGGCTGACCATCGAAATCGCGACCGATGGCGCCTACGCGCTCGAGGGGAACGCCGTGGCCGAGACCGAACTTGCGCAAGTGCTTGAAGCGCGCTTGCCCAGTGCGGAAGAAAAGACGCTTGTCATCCGTGGCGACCGCCACTCGAAAAGCCGCGCGGCCGTCCGCGTCATGGAGGCGGCGCAGACTGCCGGTTTCGAGCGCGTGATGATCATGGGCAACGAGCGCCCCGGCGCGCCGGAAGACGCTGCGAGCGAATCCCTGCCGCGCGAGGAGGCCGCGCCATGAAAGGGCCTGAGAAGAGCGTGATGGACGAGATTAACATCACCCCGCTCACCGATATTTTCCTCGTCCTCCTCATCATCATGATGGTCGTCGCGCCGATGCTGCACTACCGCGCGCTGCAAGTCAGCGCCATCTCCTCCGATGCCGAAAGCGCCGCCAACCCCGACGAGCCTAAAGTCCTCGTCGTCGCCATCAACGCCGACGGCCACTACCTCATCGGCGAACAGGAAGTGCCCAACCCGGACCTGCTCAACCGCATCCGCCAGGAAGCCCCCGCGCATCCCGAAGGTGTTCTCGTCGAACTCAACCCCGACGCCACCCTCGAGTCCCTCACCTTCGTCCTCAACGCCGTCAGCACCGCCGGTATCACCAAGGTCTCCGTCATCGAGCAAGCCGCTGCCTCGGTAAAGTAACGTCGGGCACCTGGAGCGGAATTCTGACAGAAGCGAACGAAGACAACGAAGAAGCGGGGTGTCATTCGCTTTAATATCTTCGTTGGCTTCGGGGTGAATTCAGGCTTCCCCGCTCGGCGATGAGGACTTCGGTGGTCAGGAACAGGAATCCGCCCGGCGGACTGGCCGCGTTCTGGAGGGCGGAACGGGTGACCTTGGTCACGCGTCGGCGCGTGATGACGCCGCTCTCTGTTGTAGCCGGTCTCCTGACCGCGCCACCGCTTCGACCGCCAGGTCTCCCTTCCTTCGCTTCTCGGCGTTGAGGCCCATGTTGCCCTTCTTGGCGCGGACATTCTGGACGACCGTGGCGCCTTCGCGGAGTTTGCGGCTTCAAATACTCGCCATCAGGGCGCCCATTTCAACCGTAGCTTCCGGCCGCTGGCGGCGCAATCGCGCAAGTAAAGGTTGATGAGGTTTTGGTAGGGCATGCCCAAGGCGGATGGTGATGGGGCGTTTTAGCTGCTTAAGATAGGGGTTCTTTTCGCCTTTCATGGATTTGAAGTCGTAATGTTCGCGCATGGTTCAACTCCAGTAATCACTGGCCTCCCGTTTGTCCGCTTTGCGGGCGGAGATGATGCGGATGACGGCGTCATTCATGCGATAGCAATGGCACACGATAAGCACCCGCAGTCTTCCGCTCATACCGAGCATGAGAAAGCGATCCTCATCCTGTGAGTGGTCTGGGTCGAAATATCGTACCGCGTTCTCATCGAAGAACACTGTCTTGGCCTCTTCAAATGAGACTCCGTGCTTGCGTTGGTTTGCGCGATTCTTCGACTCGTCCCACTCGAACGCTATGTGGTCCATACATACATTGTACATAACACCGAACGGCTGCGTCAACACACTTTGGAACTCCTCCATTTCCTATGTCGAATTGGAGGACACGATTCTGGTTGTGCTTTCGGATGGCGTGAAGAAGCGAAACCGGCTGGCGGGTTGCCCGCGCCAGCCGGTCGCATTATCGAACGTGCAGACAGGAGTGTCTGCACCACTCTCTGGTTAGTACATATCGCCCATACCGCCGCCGCCGGGGCCGCCGGCTGGGGCTGCTGGCTGGGGCTGCCGGCTTGTCTTCCGGCTTTTCGGCGATGAGACTTCGGTGGTCAGAAGCAGGCCGGTCCGCCGCGGCGGACTGGCCACGTTTTGGAGGGCGGAGCGGGTGACCTTGGTCACGCGCCGGCGCGTGATGGCGCCTGACTTGAGCAGGTCTTCGTACTCGCTTGGTCTCGGCGTTGTAGCCGGTGTTGCCTTTCTTGGCGCGGACGTTTTGGACGACCGTGGCGCCTTATGGCATTAATGGATTTGCGGGCCAGGATACGGGCCGCGGCGGCGGCGTCCTATTCAAGGGCCGGCAGCACTGCCAGAATTGCGTCTTGTGTCTTGCGCACCAGCCGAACCGCCTCTTCGGCCTCTTGCTCAGTTGCCTTGGGGTGGTCTCCAGGATATCGAACTTCGACTCCGTAGGGAGTCAATATGCTCGTATCAGCAAGAAACTCCGCGAGGTCCCGATCCGCAGTCTCTACCAGAACCAGTAGACGTTCCAGGTCGTGCGTCTTAGGACAGGCAATACGCTGCCAAGTCAAGTAACCTTTGAGAAATTTCTCGACCGCTTGTTGTGCGTGAAAACATATCGGATTGGCGAAGCCGCTCGGCTGTTCTGCCAGAAGCGTAAGGAGCGGACATCCTCCTCGGCCCTCCGAATCCACTCGGCCACAAGCCGCCGGCGTGTATCTTCATGCTGCCGCATAGAGCACGCGCCCCTGTCTGCTCGCCGGATAGGCGATGCCGCCCATCACATCTTTACTCTGCTCGAACCACTGCGTCGTGATGAGGATGATATCGAAGGGATATTCGATGTCGCGCAAGGCCCGCCGAATGCGGAAATATTCCTGCCGTTTGTCAATGATGTTTTGTTCAACGATGAGTAGATCAATGTCGCTGTCCGGAGTCATGACGCCGGCCGCCGCCGAGCCAAAAAGGATGATACGGTCCGGTGAAGCCACCGACAAGATTCGCCGGACAATTTCATCAAGGATTTGCTGATCTACGCCCATCTTCTTTGCCTCGAACTAAAAGCAGAATGATTATCCCATCAGCGGTGAAGCCTGGGCAAGATGCACGCCCGGGGGACCTGGGCCTCTGGAGACCTTGCGGTCGACCCCGTGGCGCGGTCAGGCGACCGGCCACAACGGAGGATGCGTCATGCTGTTGCGATAAAGCGTTTCTGGGCAGAGGTCGGCGCCATTGAGCCATTCGATGGTGTCGAATGCGACTCGGACGCTCCTGAACACAGCGGGGTCGCGGAGGTCGCGGAAGACGCCTCTATCAAGATAGGGATGCACGTCGAACGTGCGGGTCTCGCCGTTGTCAAACGTCAGCAGAAGCTTGTGGTCCTCCAAGGGCTCAACTGCTTGGACTGATGGGTATGTCATGACGTTCGTCCTCAGCGTAAGGGATCGATCTTGAACGGCAATTCACCTTTGGAGGCCAACGCCCAATCGGCGGCCGGGCGGCGGTTCAGACTTCGATGTGGCGATCTAACCAATAGCCAGGTTCGCGGCTTTGATGTGCTATTGCGAGGACGTAGATCCCATCTTCCAGTTCGGCATAATAAATGGTGTAGGGGAAACGCTGAAGCGTCCTCTTTCTGATTTCCTCTATGTGCTTGGGATAGAGCTTGGGACGCCGCCGGATCTCCTGAATTGCGGCATCAACCACAGCACGAAAGTCCCGGCCCAAACCCGCCCGCTGCCCGGCATAGTAGGCAATGGCTTCCGCCAGTTCCGCCTTCGCTTCGTTGTGAAGTGTGACGCCCTTCACTCCGGATCGAGCGCCTCCAACTCAGCCATCACCGTTTCCCACGGCGTACCGGCAACTTGTCCGCTCTTAATCTCCTCAAGGCGCCGGAGAAGCAGTTGGTCAAAGTCTTCCTCCGGCTCCACCTCCTCGGGTCCAAGCGAGGTTAAGAGGAAATGCGCAAGTTCGGCTCTGTGGGAAGCATCGAGTGAACCGAGTTGCGTCTTGATTTCATCCAAACTCACATTCATAGCCGTAATCTCCTGCGGGGGCGAATGCGCCTGTCCGTCTCTGCTCATTCTAGCGCAGAACACTCTGAATGGGAAACCGGCTGGCGGGGTACCGCCAGCCGGTTTGAAGTCGCTGCATATGCAGACAGGATGACTGCAACACGTCTTGTTAGTACATATCGCCCATACCGCCGCCGCCGGGGCCGCCTGCGGGGGCCGCGGGCTTTTCTTCCGGCTTTTCGGCGATGAGGACTTCAGTGGTCAGAAGCGGGCCGGCGATGCTGGCCGCGTTCTGGAGGGCGGAGCGGGTGACCTTGGTCGGGTCGATGACGCCGGCTTTCAGCAGGTCTTCGTACTCGCTGGTTTCGGCGTTGTAGCCGATGTTGCCCTTTTTGGCGCGGACGTTCTGCACGACCGTGGCGCCTTCTTCACCGGCGTTGGCGGCGAGCTGGCGCAGGGGCTCTTCGAGCGAACGGCGTACGATCTTGCTGCCAATCAGTTCATCGCCTTCGAGCTTGATGCTGTCGAGCAATTCCTGGCAGCGCAGCAGCGCGACGCCGCCGCCGGCGACAATGCCCTCTTCGACGGCCGCGCGCGTGGCGTGCAGCGCGTCTTCGACACGGGCCTTCTTCTCTTTCATTTCGATCTCAGTGGCCGCGCCGACATTGATGACCGCGACGCCGCCCGCCAGCTTGGCCAGGCGTTCTTGCAGCTTCTCACGGTCGTAGTCCGACGTGGTCTCTTCGATCTGACGACGGATCAGGTTGATGCGGCCCTGGATATCGCCGCTGGAGCCGGCGCCTTCGACAATCGTGGTGCTGTCCTTGTCGATCACGATGCGCTTGGCGCGGCCCATGTCGCTCAGCGTGATGCTCTCGAGATTCCGGCCGAGGTCTTCGGTGATGCTCAGTCCGCCGGTCAAGATGGCGATGTCTTCGAGCATGGCCTTGCGGCGGTCGCCGAAGCCAGGGGCCTTCACGGCGCACGCCTGGAAGGTGCCGCGGATCTTGTTGACGACCAGCG
>JACPGD010000233.1 GCA_016182645.1 Candidatus Hydrogenedentota bacterium
TCCACCGCGGCCTTCTCCAGGTCGTTCATGGCGAGCATCACCAACGCCAACTCATACCGCGCGTACGGCGCGAGCGCGTGTTCCGGGAGCGCGTCCAGGAGTGACCGGTACGATTTCTCCGCGGCGTCGTACCGTTGCTGTGTTTGACTGGCTTTGCCGCCGAAATATAAGGCGCGGCCCCGCATTTCCGGCAACACTTCCGGCGCGGCGAGTGCAGCGAGTACCGTCTCCGCCTCTGGATGACGCTTCAGAAAATAAAGTACTTCGCCCCGGCTCAGGGACGCATGCTGCTTCGTTTCATCGTCCGGGGCGAGTTCCGCGGCTTTGGTCAGGGCTTCCAACGCTTTTTCGTATTGTTTCGCCGCATACGCGGCCTCACCCAGCCGGTACCAGGCCACCCCGGCGGCCGGCGCCTGCGGCGACGCCGCCAGGTACTTTTCGTATTCCTCCACGGCTTCCTCGAAGAAGCCATCGCGGAACAGGCCATTGGCGAAATCCAATTGCATCTCGGCCGGTGTCGAAGCATCCGCCGGCGCGGCCACCTCGGTCGCAACAACTACCGGGACGGCCACCAGGATCGCGAAGAAGCCTAAAATAGAATAAAGTCTTGAAGAACTCATTTGAACTTTCCAATATCACGGTACGTGTGACGAAAGAACTACCTCTTTCATCTTCTAGGTTCTACGCTTCCTCCGGGACCTTGCCCGGAACAAGTGGCGCCGTTGGAGCAGCCGTCCCCATAGGGGACAAATTTGAATAGCCGTGGGTGTAAACCCACGGAACCGAGGTAGAAGCTTCGACCCCGAAGGGGTCGAATTTGGAGCGGGGTCGCCACATTCGACCCCTCCGGGGTCGCCTGCGTAGGATGCCCTCTTTCCGTGGGTTTACACCCACGGCTATTCAAATTTGACCGCTCCGCGATCCTTCGCCAACTCATAATTCCTTGTCGATTACCTTCTCTCAAGAGACTATTTGTCCTATACGGTCCCATACTTCCCACCGCCCAGCCGCTCACCCTGATTCAAGCTCCCTCCTCTTTCACCACGGCAAAGGCCACATTTTGGATGTCGGCCTTACGGCAACAGTCCAGCACCTCGAATGATCACGGCCCCGCCGGGGAAGTGCGCCGCAACACGCTTCAGCACTTCCTGCAATTCCGGGATTTCCATCTGGCGGTCGTTCACCACAATGGCGCCGTCCGCGCGCACGTTAATGAATATTTCACCCTGGCCGCGGTTCGACTGGGCCGCGGTGTCCGCCGTCGGCAGCGTAATGTCCACTTCGCTCTCGAGCGACCCGTAGACGGTTGTGGTCATGAAGAAGACCAACGTGAGGAAGATGATGTCGATCAGGGGCGCCATCTGGATTGTTTCGACCTCTTCCTGAAGGTGCTTGGCAATTCTCATTCGGAGCGCCCTCCGGACAACAATTCCACAAACTCACTCGCCTGTGCTTCGACCGAGGCAATTATCTTGATTACCCTGCCGCGCAGGAAGTAGTACACGATGATCGCCGGGATCGCCAACGACAGGCCAGCCGCCGTGGTGATCATCGCCATGGCCACACCATACGCCATCGTCACGTCTCTGACCTGGGCCGTGTCGAACGCAATCGAGCTGAAGGCCAGCATCATGCCCCAGACCGTGCCCAGAAAGCCCAGCAGCGGCGCGATCGTGGCGATATTATTGATGTACGAAATGCGTTGCCAGAGTAGTGTCGCGCCACGTTCACCTTCGCTCTCCATGGCTTCCTGGATCACATAGCGATCATGGCCGGCCATCTTCAGTCCCGCGCGCAAGACGTTCGCCAGCAACTCATCGCGTTCGAGGCACATCTGGTAGGCGCCACGGACGTCCCCCGCGCGCACCTGCGCCTGCGCGCGCTTGGCCAGGTTAGGCGGCACTTCGCGCCGCGGCGTCACCGTAGCGATCAGGAAAAGTGCCCAGACCAAGCCCACAAAACCCAGCGCCATCAATATCCAGAGGATGACCCCGCCCTGCTGTACCATCATCATCAGGGTCATCTTCCGTTCGGCGGGAATACGCTGAATCTCATCCGCCGGGGGTGCGGCCGTTGCTTCTTGCCCTCCGGGGGCGGGTGCCTCGACGGCCGGCGCTGCGGGAGTGTCCGGCGCAATGGGAGCTGCTGGTTCCGGCGCCGCCCCGGCCTCCGGCGCTGCCGGAGGTTGGGCATAGAGTTGCGTCGTCCCAACCATACACACCAAGTATAATGCACCCCAGGCAAGAGCCCTCCGCCCGGCGCGGGCCAAGGAATTCTTTGGGCAAAACAGCTGATACAGTCGTTTTTTCACAATTGGCAGTATCCCATCCGTTAGCCACCCCGTGAACACAACTTAAAATGTATTATGCCCAGCACTTGCAAATGGTTGCAATGACGGGCTTTTCAGAAGGGGATGAAAATTCCAATACAGAAAGGTGTATGATTAAGAGGCTTCCGGGAGCAGTCGCAGGATGTGTTTATCGGGAAATCAACGTACTTATTGTCTCTTCGGGCTGGCTGTATTCTTGGCCGGGAGCCGATCGCTCTCCGCGGCCGTCCTGTTTTCTGCCGAAGAAGGCATGGTCAACCTTACGCCGCACGTCCAACTGCTGCCTGATCCCGGGGGACGCTTGAGTGTCGACGAAGCCAACGCACAACTGAAGACCTTGCCGGTCTATGGACAGCCCGTGGCGCACCTGGGGCTGATGTTTGAGCCGGTGTGGCTGCGCGTGGTCGTGAACAACACGGACACCCGATCGACCAAGGTGCTGGTGATCCAAAACCCGCGCTTGGAGGACGTGCGTCTCTACCT
>JACPGD010000234.1 GCA_016182645.1 Candidatus Hydrogenedentota bacterium
GACGTTCTTCTGTTTGGTCCAGGGACCGGCGGGCGAAGTGGCGCGCGCCTTCATGGTGAGGTAGGGAAACGACGGCACGCGGTCCGGCGCGGGCGACGTGTTCGGCGTGCCGAGATAGAACAGGTGCCACGTACCGTGGTCAAAAAAGGTCAAGCCATAGGAGGCGGAAGCCGAGTCGTCCTCGCCCGGTGCGCCTAATTCCAGTATTGGCCCTTTTTTCTCCCAGTGCACGAGGTCCGTGCTCACGGCGAGCGAAGCCAGCCAGCCCGTCGGCCCCGCCGCGTCATAGTGCATGTAATACGTGCCATCCGCCTCGAAGACCCAGACATCCCGCGCGCCCAATTCATCGCAGCGTTCCGGGCCATCGCCGTGGCGCAGGATCACGCCGTGGTCCTGCGCCTCAAGCCGCAAGTTCGTGGAGGGACGAGCGTCCGGGTACAGCTTCACCACATCCGTGGGATGTACCTCGGTGCCGGTGGCCGGGGCGGCGGTCACAATCGAAAAGATCAACAGTCCAAACGAGGCGTTTACCATGGGTTTCATCCCCCTATCCATGCGAAGCAAGCGACTTACGGCCATTCGTTCCGGATACGTTTCTGGAATTCAAGAGGCCCCTCTCCCAGCTTGATTCTCCCCTTATGCCTGCTCAAATCAACGGCAGCTTCATGGGCCTTGTGTAAGACGGCAGCGCTGTAATACCGGCGCCCACAGCGCTCACATACCCCAATCACGAGGTCCTCCAACGAAACGGTTCCCTCCCTGTGCTTGAATGCCTCGCTCTTGACGGGCGTGGACTGAACGATACCATCACAAAATTCGCAACGATAGCCGTACATTACCTGTTCAATCCTGAATGATTCCGTACAGAGTTATGCCGGATAGATCTTATCTCTGCCTACAAGGTGATCTCCACGCCTTCGCGGCGGGCGATTTCGAGTATTGGGCGGGAATCATCCGTTTCCCATTCGCGCTCGCCACAGGGAATAGGTTCGATGGGGGTCAATGTCGCTCCATTCGTCAGCGGTGCCTTTTGCATGGGAGCCATATAAGACGGCACGCCGTGAACGGATGCCGCGGGGAGGCAGGGCGGCAAGGTAACGCTTGATCGTGCCTACAATTGCTGCTTCAGCCATTTGAACATTTCCCGGGCCGATTGAATATTGCGGAGGACCACTTCCCCAATCAATGGCGGTTTGTCCACTTCCGGATACCTTCCTTCAAGCTGATATTCGTTGAGCCTCTGAAAGAGTTCATCCTGTTCCGGTGAAAAAGGGATCTCTGAAAGCTTAGCAAGGTAGCGCAGGTCATGCGTGCGAGGTGGAATGTCTCCTGTGACGCGTGTTACATGGGCCTTCAAGATCTTCTCAAGCGCAAGATGTGCCGCATAGGCCCCGAAGTCATAACGCTTGCCCTTCAAGAGTAACTCGGCGTCCTCCCAAGACTTTTCTACCCCACCCAGCCAGTGCTGGACATGCTTGTCGATGTTTATCATACACAATGATTCTAGCAGGACTTCTCGCGAGACGAAAATAATTGACAGTTCAGGCAAGTACCTCCTGTATCACCACCCCATGCACGTCGGTGAGGCGGCGGTCGATGCCGTTGTGGCGGACAGTGAGGCGTTTGTGGTCGATGCCGAGGAGGTGGAGGACGGTGGCGTGGAGGTCGTAGCAGTAGGTGGGGTGGACGGCGGCCTTGTACGACCATTCGTCGCTTTCGCCGTAACTGACCCCGCCCCTGATGCCGCCGCCAGCGAGCCAGGAGGTGAAGGTGAAGGGGTTGTGGTCGCGGCCGGCGCTGCCCTGGCTGCAGGGCATGCGGCCGAATTCCGTGGTCCAGATGACGACGGTGTCATCGAGCAGGCCGCGCGACTTCAGGTCTTTGATCAGCGCGGCGGCGGGCCGATCCATGCTGGCTGCCATATCGCCATGATCGCGCATCAGGTTTTCGTGCGAGTCCCAGTTGCGGCGGGGGTGGCCATTGTCGGCGCCGCTCCAGACCTGGACGAAGCGGACGCCGCGCTCGAGCAGGCGGCGCGCGATGAGGCAGTTGCGGCCGAAGTCTTCGGTGACGGGGTCATCAACGCCGTAGAGTTTGCGCGTGGCTTCAGATTCGCCGGAGATGTCGAGGACTTCGGGCGCGCTGAGTTGGAGGCGGGCGGCGAGTTCGTAGCTGGCAATGCGTGCGTCAAGACGGCTGTCGCCTTCGCGTGATTCTCGATGGAGCGCATTGAGTTGATTGAGGGCGTCGAGCGCGGCCGCATCGCTCTCCGCGGTGACGTAACTGCCGTCCGGCGGGAAGAGGTCTTCGAGTGGATTCGGACGGCTGGGGCGAATAAGCGTGCCCTGGTGCGAGGAGGGAAGAAACCCAGCGGACCAGTTTTTGGGGCCTCCCGGGGCGAAGCCGCGCGCGTCTGGCAATACGACGAAGGTGGGCAGGTTCTCGTTGAGATTGCCGAGGCCGTAGCTCACCCAGGCGCCAACACTGGGAAAGCCGGGCAACACGAAGCCGGTGCTTTGCATGAACGTGGCCGGGCCGTGGACGTTCGACTTGGAAACCATGGCGTGGAGGAAGGCCATGTCGTCCGCGCAGGAGGCGATGTGCGGGACGAGTTCGCTGATGTATTTCCCGCACTGTCCGCGTTGCTTCCATTCCCAGGGCGAAGGCATGACCACGCCGGCCTCGCTTTGAAACAGCTCTACTTTTTCACCGGGGTCAAATTGCTCGCCCGCGAGCTTATTGAGGAGCGGCTTATAATCGAAGGTGTCGACCTGGCTCGCGGCGCCGGACATGAAAAGTTGCACGACGCGCTGCGCGCGCGGCGCATGGTGCAAGCCCACCCCGAGCGGGCGCGCATCGGCCGCGGCGGCGGAAGGAAGCAGTCCTTCTTGTCCGAGCAGGTGGGCCAATGCGATGCCGCCGAGGCCGCCGCCAAGTTGCCAGAGGAAGCTGCGGCGATCCATGGGGCCGCTCATGTGGCCGGTGCAGCGGGATTCTTGGTTCATGTGTTCAGTCCTTATTATCGGGCCATTCGGGAGGGCGAGCGTACCCGCGAGCAGGTTATGCCAGTGCGCGGATTCCATGATTAGCGGCGTCTTAACCTGCTCGCGGGTACGCTCGCCCTCCCGGATATCGCTAATCCACAAACATAATCTCATTGCTGTTGAGCAGCACGCGGCAGGCGTTGGGCCAGCCGTAGTGTTGGGCGTAGTCCAGCAGGATTTCCTGCTCGCGTGGGGCCGGTGGGCGGCCCAGGGCGAGTTCATAGGCGCGCTGAACGTGCTCTTCGGGTGTGCCAGCAAGCTTGCCCAGGCGGTCGGCGAAATGCGCGGCCTGCGACACCACAAACTTATTGTTCATGAGCGCGAGTGCCTGGAGCGCGGTGATGGTGGTGTTGCGTGCCGGGACAACTTGCGAGGGGTCCGCGCAGTCGAGCGTTTCCATGAGCGGGTCAGGAACGCTGCGGACGATGAAACGGTAGATGCTGCGGCGCCAGCCCGCGCGCGTTTCGGGATCGTAGTCCTCGTAGAGGTAGTGCGGCGAATGATCATCGATGAAGCCGAACAGGTCATAGCCCGGGCCGCCCATGGCGAGGTCGAGACAACCACTCACGGCGAGAACGGCGTCGCGCAGGCTCTCGACATCGAGTTGTCGGCGGTTCATGCGCCAAAGGAAGCGGTTCGAGCTGTCCTTGGCGGCATTGGCGGGATTGTCCGCCGAGACCTGGCGATACGCGGCACTGGTGACGATCAGTTTGTGGAGCCACTTCAGCGACTGTCCATGATCGAGAAACTCGAGGGCGAGCCAGTCGAGCAGTTCCGGGTGCGTGGGCGGCGCGCCCATGTGACCGAAGTCATTGGGCGTCTCGACGATGCCCTTGCCGAAATGATAGTGCCAGACGCGGTTGACGATGCTGCGCCACGTGAGACAGTTCTCAGGGGCGGCGATCCAACGGGCCAGCGCGGCGCGGCGTTCTGCTTCGTCCTGGGCATCCGCCAGCTCGAAGATGGCCTGAAGTCCTTCCACACAGGCCAGCGCGCCGGGCCGCGCTCCATCCGCCGGCTGGTTGACATCACCGCGCTTTAAGACGAAGACGGGGCGGACACCCGGCGGCGGTGCGAAGGCGCCAATGGGCGCATAGTCGCTGGCAGCGGCATAGACCAGATCCGGTTGCGGCATCGCCTCCAGTGCCGCCTGAATTTCCGGCAGCCGCTGCCAGCCGCGCATACCCGGATCGAGGGCCTGGTCGAGCATTTGCTCGCGCGCGGCCACTAGTTTCTGCTCTTCTTCCTTCAGCGCGGCAAGTTGCGCGAAGGCTTCGGGTGTCATGTCGAGGCGCTGGCGGCTGTCGTAGCCGTCGAGCAGGAACCGCGTGCTCCAACGGCCTTGCTCAATCGTGTCAAGCGCCGACACCACGGCATTCGCAGTGAGCGCGCCTTTCTCGCCTTCCACGAGTATTTCCGCAAGCGCGAAGATGTAGTCGTTGGTGCACTGCCACAGTTTGGTCGCGGTCACGCGGATGTACTGGACGGGCACGGGCGGCCCGTCGACCTCATAGCGTTTGTCACGCGGATTTGGGAAGTCCTCCTGAGACTTGTCATCGAGCAGTATGGCTTCGGTGAAATTAGGATCGGCCGAGGCCTCGATGCGAAAGCGATGGGGAAAGCCAAATCCCTTCGTATCGGGAAAGTCGATGGGGCGCGCGGCGACGAGCACGATCTTATTCGCGACTGCCGGGCCCCCAAGATCAATTTGCACCCACTTGATCGCGTCCTGTCGCGCGGAAACGGCGCTGTGGTAGCCGTTGCTGGGGCTGCGCTGCGTGGACTCGACGGCGGCCACCTGATCGTGCACGGCGGCAAGGTCTTTGTCCACCTGCTCCAATTCCGGCGACTTCGCCGCACTGCGTACTGCGTCGATGTCGCGCAGGCGGCGCTGGAGGTGCTGCCGTTCGCGCAGCAAG
>JACPGD010000239.1 GCA_016182645.1 Candidatus Hydrogenedentota bacterium
CCAGTTTCGCCCGCTGCGCCGAAAACCGCGTCTCCGCGAAGCGCAGGAAAATCAGGCCCAGCACCGGCGCCGAATACTCCTGCGCCTTCAGCCCCGAATTCGCCCGGAACTGGTCCGCCGCGTCCCACAGGCGCTTTTCCGGCGTCTCATTCGCTGTATCTTTTTCTGACGGCGCAACCCACTGTTGCGGCGCGCAAAAAAAGTATGCCCGGTACAGCGGCATGCGCCGTACCGGGCATCGAGGACGGACGACCGCTCAGTCGCAGCCGAAATCCGCGAGGACTTGATCGATGAATTCGTCCACATCGGCTTCACTGAAGCCAAAGCTCAGCGCAATTGGGCGCCCGATCGAAATCAAAATGCTAAGTAAGAAACACATCGTTTTCTGCTCCTAATTGCCGCGTTCGCGGCGTTTCTCACACCCGGCACACACCCGTGCGTGTCTGGCTCCATCAGATACTACCGCCCCTTCCCCCTAGTGTTTCATCGCCTCCCCTCTCCTCGCCTAATTCTTTTTCAGTTGGATATTCTTGAACTGGACCGTCATGGGCGGGCCACTGTGCAGTTGCAAGGCCAGAATGCCCTTAAAGTCCTGCTCCTTGGGGTCGTTGTCTTCGACTTCCGCCATGGTCTCGCCATTCACCTTGAGCGTCAGGTGCGGGCCGTGGCAGATGAGGTGGTACTCGTGCCACTCGCCGAGCTTGAACTTGGGCTCACCCTCGGCGGCGGGGATGGGCGTGATGGTGCGCTGGCCCTGGGCGTCGATGACGGTGTGCTGCCCGCGCAGGGCCAGATCGTCCCGGCCATGTTCGTCGTAGAGGCGGACGAGCCACGGGCCGCCGGTGTCGTTGTCCACCTGGTAGCCCTTGACATCATGGTTGGGCAGGAGCAGGCTGCGGAACTGAAATCCACCATTGACCGGGTCGCTGCTGACGTTGCGAAAGGTCAGTTTCAACTCGAAATCGGCCAGCTCCCCGCCTTCCCACACGAGATACTGATTCACGGTGCAGGGATGCTCAGTGGTGATCTTTGCGGTGATGGCGCCGTCTTCCACCGACCAGTACGACGGGTCCGGCGTTTCCCAGCCTTTCAGGGTTTTCCCGTCAAAGATGGGCTGAAAGCCGGTCTCTTCGGCCACCACCGCAGGCAGGCACAACGCGCAAACCACTATTCCCAAACTCAAGCCTCTGACCATGTGAACGTACCCCAAGTTGAATATCCCCTGTCACGGCCTGAGCAGAGCATAGAGTCCCTAGCCTCCCCCGCGCAACTCGTGCGCTGCCTCCCGCGCCCCCGTCTCATCGGCTGCATTCCTTCTCTTAATCTTTCCGTCCCTGCCTCCCCCTGTTCTACTTCCCCTTGTCCCTTGAACGTAGAACCTATCCCTGCCGTTGCTGAATCTTGTATCCTGCTCTCCGCCATTCGGAGCACTAGTCATGCGTATTGCTGCGCCACTTTTCCTCGTCATCTTGCTGGCACCAACCCTGGCAAGTGCTGGCCCCCGCGCGGACGTGGTCCGTCTCGACGGCACAGGCTTTGTCGACGATGGCGGTCCCTTTCCTGCCCTCGGTGCCAGCCTCTTTTGGGCGGTGTGGGGCTTCAAGCAGGATCGGGCGCGGCTGGAAGAAAACCTGGAGACCCTCGCCGGGCACGACGTCGACTTTATCCGGTATTTTGCGCAGGTGGGGCCCAAGTACTGGGAAGATCGTACGGTGGACCCGCACTGGCCGGACTACGACGAGATGCTCGCGGGTGCGATCGACCTGGCTTATGCCCACGGGTTGCGCACGGAACTGACGATCTTCGGCGGCACGGACAACACGCCGGACCCCGCCTCACGCCGGGCCTTCGTCGAGCGCGTCTGCACCATTGTGCGCCCCCGTGCCGAAAAAGTGATCTTTATTGAGATCGCCAACGAATACTACCATGACTCGATCTTCGGTCTCGGCGGCGAGCCGGAGATTCGGACGCTGGCTGCCCTGGTCCAAAGCGCGCTGCCCAATCTCGTCACGCTCAGCGCCCCGCGCTCCGACGAAGAAGGCTGCGCCCTCTATGGCCCCACGCCTCCTGCCCCCGCTTCCCCTCTTCCTTCAGCCTCCAGCCTCCAGACTACAGTCTCCCTGGGTTCCATCCATTTCTCGCGTGACATTCACCAGGCCGAAGGCCCCTGGCGTCCCGTGCGCTTGCCCTGGGATTATCCGCCGCCGTGTTTTCCCCGCGCCGGTGTCAACAACGAACCGATCGGCCCCGGCGCGAGCGTTGCCTCCGACGAGGACCCGACGCGTCTCATTGCCGCCGCCATCTCGACGTTTCTGGCCGGGCTGCCCGCCTACGTCTATCATTCGCACGCGGGCATCTGGGGCGGTGGCCAGCGCAGCCATGGCGAAGTCAACCTGCTGGATCACCCCACCGCCGCCGCGACGCTGGCCGGCTATGCGCGCATGAAGCAACTCCTCCCGCCGGACGTCGCCACGTGGGAAAAGTCCGCAGCCGGCCGCCTCCCGTTTTTCCATCCGCACGCTGCAACCACCCCTCCGCAGCCGTCCCTCCCGGGCATTTATGCGACGTGCCACGCGGGGCGATGCATTGCGCTCCTCATCGGTGTAAAAGACGACCTCACGTTCACCGCGGCCTCAGAAGTGGTCCTCAGGGTGTACGGACTTCCTGCGCTGTCTGTCGAACAAGATCTCTCGCTA
>JACPGD010000247.1 GCA_016182645.1 Candidatus Hydrogenedentota bacterium
CGGTTTCCTCGCTGGCGTGGGATTCTCCGGCGACCGTTTTTTTTATCCCAATCCCCTCGAAGCGGACGGCGAGACGAAGTTCAACCACGGCTCGGCGGAACGCCAGCCGTGGTTCGGCACGTCGTGCTGTCCGACGAATGTGGCACGGTTTCTGCCTTCGCTGCTCGGCTGGGTGTATGCGCAGAAAGACAACGCGCTGTATGTAAACCTTTTCATGGACAGCACGGCGGAGTTTGAACACGCGGGCGGAAAACTGAAAATAACGCAGACGACGCGCTATCCGTGGGAAGGCGAGGTGACCATTACGCTGACGCCCGACGCGCCGCGCACGTTTCCCGTGTTGGTGCGCATGCCGGGGTGGGCGCGCCATGCGCCGGTGCCGAGCAATCTGTATCGGTATCTAATGCCGCCGAGCGATACTCTAGTCTTGATCAACGGCGCCGTAGACGGGACTGCCACGTCGCGTCCGCTTGAGAATGACTACCTGCGTTTCGAGCGCGAATGGAAAGCAGGCGACACAATTACGTTGCGGTTGCCGATGCCGGTGCAAGGCGTGGTGGCGCACGAGAAGGTCGAGGCGGATCGCGGGAAGGTGGCGCTGGAACGCGGGCCGGTTGTCTATTGCGTGGAGGGTTCGGACAACACCGGTGACCTGGGCAAGCTGGAATTGAGCGATGCCGCCGAGATCCGTCCTGAATGGCGTCCAGAATTGCTGGGGGGCGTGACTGTTCTTCGCAGTGAAACCCCGGGGTTCATTGCGATCCCTTATTATGCCTGGGGCCATCGCGGCGCAAATGCCATGCGGGTCTGGTTGGCGAGGAGTGGTTCATAGGCGGCCGCATCGGACGGATCGGTCGGATCGGACCGATCGGACCGATCGGACATTTTCTGTCAGCGGGTGATGATTTTTCCCCAGTATTTCTGCGAGAATGCCTGCTGGCCGATTTCCTCGCGTGGTGATCTCTTCTCGGCCGTTGGAGTAGGCGTGGTGTCTAACGGATTGCATATCCCTGTTCTCTTGGGTCTCGTGCTGGGCTTGACTTCACTGGTCTACGCGCAGCCGCCCGCCGCCGATCCGGTCAAGTTCAATCGCGACATACGGCCGCTGCTGTCAGAGAATTGCTTCAAGTGCCACGGCCCGGATGCCAAGCAGCGAAAGGCGGGCCTGCGCCTGGATGATCCCGCGTCCGCCACAGTGACGCTGGAAAGCGGCGCGCGCGCCGTCGTGCCGGGAGCGCGGGCGGAGAGCGCATTGTGGGCGCGAATCACGGCGGTGGACCCGGACGAGCGGATGCCGCCGCCGGAATCGAAGAAGACGCTGACGCCTGAGCAGATCGAATTGTTCGGACGGTGGATCGACGAGGGGGCGCCGTTCGAGCCGCACTGGGCCTTCATTCCGCCGCAACCAGCGACTCCCCCCACGGTGATGGACACCGCGTGGCCCCGCAATGAGATTGATCGATTCGTGTTGAGCGCGCAGGAGGAAAAGGGGCTTGCGCCGAATGCCGCGGCGGACCGTCGCGTGCTGATTCGCCGGGCCTATCTCGATGTACTGGGCCTGCCGCCGCCGCCGGACGCCGTTGAGGCGTTCGTGAATGATCCGGCGCCGGATGCGTATGCGAAGCTGGTGGACAGTTTGCTGGAGAACCCGCATTTTGGGGAGCGCTGGGCGCGGCACTGGCTCGACGTGGCGCGTTTCGCGGAGAGCCACGGGTATGAGCAGGACTATGATCGCCGTTACGCTTATCACTACCGCGATTTCGTGATTAACGCGTTCAACCAGGACCTTCCCTATAGCGATTTTGTGCGGTGGCAAATTGCGGGCGATGAACTGGCGCCGGACAATCCGCTGGCGCTGGCGGCGACCGGCTTTCTGGGGGCGGGCACGCACGCGACGCAGATTACGAAGAGCCAGGTCGAGAAAGAGCGCTATGACGAATTGGATGACATGGCGCGCACGACTTCTCTTACATTCCTGGGGCTGCCGCTGGGCTGCGCGCGCTGCCACGATCATAAGTATGACCCGATTCCGTTTACCACGACCGTGCGCGCCGATATGGACATCGTCACGAATGCCGAGGAGTACCAAGCGGCGTGCGTGGCGTTCATGGCGGAACATGCGCCGCTAGCGGATGAGGTGGCGGCCTACGAGCGTGAGGTGTTACGCCCGCAATTCAACACTTGGCTTCAGAACGGCGCCGCGCAACCTGCCATGCCGGATTGGATTGTCCTTGAATTCGATACATTGAAATCCGAGCACGAAACCGCCTTCGCACGTCTTGATGACGGGTCGTATCGCGTGGTGGGACGGAACAAGAGCAGCGACACGTACACGCTGAGTGTAAAGGCGCCCAATATTGCCATCACGGGTTTCCGGATCGAGGCACTTCGCGATCCCGCCCTCATGAACGGCGGCCCGGGGCGTGGTGAGACAGGAAACTTTAGCTTGTCGCGCTTTGCCGCCGCGCTGAAAACGAAGGATGTGGACAAGGTCATTGACCTTGCGCTTGTCAATGCTCGCGCGACCTATGAAGGCGCAGGCAGCAGCATTGCCGGAACGGTGGATGATGACGGCGGCACGGGCTGGACCGTGGCGGGGGAAGAAGGCAAGAGCCACACGGCGCTTTTCGACCTCGGCGCGCCAATTACGCCCGGTCCGGATGATACGCTGACCATCTCGCTCCAGTTCAAGATGAAAGGTGGGGAAAACCTTGGCCGCTTCCGCATTACCGCGACGACTAAGACGGCACCGCTCGTTTTCGACGGCACAACTGTCACACAGGCGACCGTGGACGCTTTGGCAAACCTTCGCGGTTCGGTCAATCCGCAATCGGACGCGCTCTTCGCCTACTACCGCCAGCTTGATCCCACTTGGCGCGCGCTTCAGGCAAAAGTGGATGCGCACGAGCAGCAGGCGCCGGTGCCGCAGTATGTGCGGATGATGATTTGCAGCGAAGGCGTGCCGGCCATCCGCACGCACACGCAGGGCGGGGATTACCTCGAGCAAACGCATTTTCTCCAGCGCGGCGACCCGAACCAGAAGGGCGAAGTGGCCACGCAGGGCTTCGTGCACGCGCTCATGCGCGCGCCGGAATCCCAGTGGCAAGTGACGGCGCCACAAGGCTCGCCCTTGTCGTTCCGCCGCACGTCGCTCGCCAATTGGCTCACCGATTTCGATCACGGGGCTGGCTTTCTGCTTGCTCGCGTCGTGGTAAACCGGCTGTGGCAATACCACTTTGGGCGCGGCATTGTGAGTACAGCGAGCGATTTCGGGTTTCAGGGCACAGCGCCCACGCACCCGGAATTGCTCGACTGGCTCGTGCTCGAACTCGTGCAACACGAGTGGAGCCTCAAGCACATTCACCGGCTCATCATGAAGAGCGCGACTTACCGGCAGGCGTCACTCTGGGACGAAGCGAAGGGCGCCATCGACCATGACAACGCCCTCTGGTGGCGCTTTCCGCCGCGCCGGCTCGAAGTGGAGAGCATCCGCGACAGCATGCTCGCGGTCAGTGGCATGCTCGACGAGACGATGTTTGGTCCAGGCACACTCGATGCCGCGCAGACGCGCCGCAGCATTTATTTCATGGTGAAACGCAGCAAGCTGATCCCGATGATGATGCTGTTTGACGCGCCGGATACCACGCAGAGCCTTGGCGCGCGCGCCACCACTACGATTGCGCCGCAGGCCCTGCTGCTGATGAACAATGTAGAGGTGCGGAAGTGGGCAGAGGCCTTCGCCAAACGCCTCGAGGCGGCGCTGTTCACGAAGAAGGACCCCATCGAATTCGGCTATCAGATCGCCACCGGCCGCGCGCCCACCGCCGCCGAACGCGCTACCGCCGAACAGTTTATCGCCGCCCAGGAACAGTCCTACGCCGACGCCGACGCCACCGCCCCACGCCACCTCGCGATCACGGATTTTTGTCAGGTGCTGATGAGTCTGAACGAATTCGTGTATATTGAATAAAGTGCTTGACAAAAGGTCTCCATGGCGCCAATGGTCTCGAAAACAAGCGCGGTTGATCTTCAATAGTATGCATGTGTGCGCTTTCTTCCGGAGAAAGAATGATGTTCGGTGAGGGTTCACTCACTTTTCAGGAGTTTGTTATGCAGGAACCCCTGCCCATTACAACTGTGCAACAGGCGGTATTCAGGTTCTTGAAGGGCCGGGACGACGTGGTAATGTTTGGCGCCCACGCGGTGAATGCCTATGTTTCTGAAGCTCGCATGTCTCAAGATGTTGACATCATGGCCGTTAATGCGAAAGAAATCGCGGAAGCACTTAGAAGCTTCCTGGCGGCCGAGTTTCACATCGCGGTTCGAGTGCGGAGGGTCAAAGAGGGAATTGGCTACCGGATATACCAACTTCGAAAACCTGAGAACCGACACCTTGCCGACATCCGCAATGTGGAGAGATTGCCTCAGTCGAAGCTGGTAGACGGAGTGCAGGTATTGACCCCCGAATTGACTATTGCCGGGAAGGTGAATGCGTCTTGGCAACGCCGAAACCACCCTAAATCGGACACCGATCGCCGGGATATCCGCTACATGTTGCTCGCATTCCCGGAATGGAGGAAACACCCGGAGAAGATCACGGTCCTGCTCCTGGCCGCCGGAGCCGCGGAAGGCGCCATACAATTGTGGAATGAACTTGCCGCTGGGCCACTGGATGCGCATGACGAAGGTTTCTGAGTCTATGACACGGGAAAATCGAAGATGACGCTTCCACTCCCCCATCTCCATGCCACCCCGGGTTCCTGTTTCTGTTCCCGGCGTGATTTCTTGCGAAAGACCGGGCAAGGGTTTGGGTTGTTGTCTTTGGCCGGGCTGCTGGAGAGTGCGGGGCTGTTGACGGCGCCGCCGGCGGGGGCGGTGTCCGCGCTGAATCCGCTGGGGCCGAAGTTGCCGCATTTTGGCGGGGCGCGCTCGGTGATCTGGCTGTTTATGAACGGCGGGCCGAGCCAGGTGGACACGTGGGATTACAAGCCGGAACTCGAAAAGCGCGACGGCAAAGAATTAGAGGGATTTGATAAGGAAACAGGCTTCTTTGTGGACCAGGTCGGCCCGCTGATGAAGTCGCCGTTTCAGTTCAAGCAATATGGCGCATCAGGTACGTGGGTGCCCGAGATCTTCCCGAACATCGCGCGGCATGTGGACGACATGGCCTTCATCCACTCCTGCTTCACCGAAACGAACAACCACTCGCCCGCGCTGTTTCAGATCAACACCGGCATGAACCGCATGGGCTTCCCGAGTGTCGGCGCGTGGGTGACCTATGGCCTCGGCACGGAAAACCAGAACCTGCCCGGCTTCGTCGTGATGTACGACACGCTGGGCCGCGGCCTGCCCAAAGGCTACTCGCAAAACTGGGGCGCGGGCTTCCTACCCGGCATCTTCCAGGGCACGGCGCTCAACGCGCAGGGCGATCCTATTGACAACTTGAAGCGGCCTGCGGTCATGACGGATGAACAGCAGCGGCGCCAACTCGATTTGCTCGCGTCGCTGAATCAGGAGCGGCTCAAGCAGCAGCCGGGCGAACCGGAACTGGCTGCGCGGATCGAGAGTTTTGAGCTGGCCTACCGCATGCAGATGGCCGCGCCGGAAGCGCTGGATTACGACAGCGAACCCGAGCACATCAAAAAGCTCTACGGCCTCGACAATCCAAAGTGCACGCACTTCTCGAAGCAATGCCTCATGGCGCGGCGACTCGTCGAGCGGGGTGTACGCTTCGTGCAGATTTACAGCGGCGGCGAAGAGAACGAAAAAAGCTGGGACGGCCATCTCGATATCGAGACGAACCACCGCGGATTCGCCACCGAGACCGACGTCCCCATCGCGGGCCTTCTAGCCGATCTGAAACAGCGCGGACTCCTCGAGTCCACGCTCGTGGTCTGGGGCGGCGAATTCGGCCGGCTGCCGCTGGTCCAGCGCGTTCCCGGCGGCGGCCAGTCCGGCCGCGACCACAATCCGCACGCGTTCACCACGTGGTTTGCAGGCGCGGGCGTCAAAGGCGGCACCCACTACGGCGAGACCGACGACATTGGCCACAAAGCCGCCGTCAACCGCGTCAGCGTCAACGACCTCCACGCCACGCTGCTCCACCTCCTCGGCATGGATCACGAACGCCTCACCTACCGCGCGAACGGCCGCGAATTCCGCCTGACCGATGTTGCCGGAAACGTTGTGCGGGACATCTTGGCCTGACGACCTGGGCCCGCCGGCGAAGCCGCATTCATTTCCCGTCTCCACCCAGATAACCCAAAGCACGCAGGTGCTCCCGTTCTTCGTCGCTGAGCGGCACGGGGGCAGTCGTACCCTGCGCTTGCGGATGTGCGCTGTTCGACGCGCGATGTTGCTCCAGCAACACTTTCAGCTTCTCCACTTCTGCGGGAGCGTCCCCGGTGATGTCCTGCTGCTCTGCCGGGTCGCGCTGCAGGTCATACAGGCTGGCGGTGTTGTGGGTATGATCCAGCACAAGCTTCCGGTCACCCTCGATTACGCATTCGAGGTCCACCTGAAGCGTGATCCAGAACCCCTTGCTGCGCACAAAGGCAGGCTGGGAGGGGGTGTCAGCACGTAGCAAATCCACGCCCTGCCATGCCGGAGACCTTTCACGTTTGAGGTAGGCGGCAACGGTGGGCAGGAGATTCAGTGCCTCGACGCGCTTGTCGATGCGTACGGCCTGCAACCCAGGCCCGTGCAGCAGCAGGGGCACACACAGCAATTCCTCGAACATGGTAGTTCCATGCCCCATGCCCCCGTGCTCCCAGAATTCCTCGCCATGGTCGGAAAGCACCACCACCAGCGTGTTGGGGTGTTCTTTCAGCACCGTCTCAACGAGCCGCTGCACTTGGGAATCCATAAACCGGACCTCGGCATCATAGAGACGATGCAGGTGGTCGCGTCCGGCATCGGATAACCGAGGGAGACGAGGTGCCGGTTGCAGTTTCAGCGTGGTGCGGATGGTGTCCCAATAGAAATCCGCGACGTTCTTGGGCGAGAGCAGTTTTTGATCGGAGGCCGGTAGCGATCCTGCATCCGGAAACAGCGCGCGAAATTCCGCGGGCGGCTCGTAGGTGAAATGGGGATCGAAGTAGTGCGCATACAGCAGGAACGGGCTGCGCGCCTGGGCAAGCTGCGCCAGCGTGGCATCGGTGACCGCGCGGGCGTTTGCACCAATCTTGAACTCAAACTCCTCGAAACCCTGCGCGAAGCCCAGCTCCGCCGTCAGGTTGGCGTTGGTCTGGACGGCCTTGGTCTGGTAGCCGCTTTCGCGCAAATACTCGGCCAGCGTTTGGGCCTGCTCCCCCAATACGTCGCTCGTGGGATCATCGGCCACACCCTGCCGCGCCCCATAATGAACGCCATGCACCCCTGGATAAAGGGAAGTGAACACCGATGCCATCGCCGGCTTGGTCCAATTCGACGGCGAAACGGCACGCGTGAAGTAGACGGATTTCCCGGCAAAATCCGTCAGGAATGGCATGACAGCTTGTTCCCCATACTGTTTCCCGATGCAATCCGCGCGGAGCGTATCCAGGACTATCAACAACACGTTGGGCGGAGGCTCCGCAGCCCAGAGGCTCCGCAGCCCAGCACTGTGCAGCGGCAAGCGTGGCACACATTAAGGGAACTAATCGCAGCATATTCATCCTCTTACTTTTCCAGCCTTGCCTGGCCGGGCTATAGTAATCCACCGGCGTGAAAAGGAAGTCGCGCCGCCGTAGTGGTGCGTTTATAACTGACACCGTCACTGGAAACAAGACTCAAATGACAGCGATGGGAGACTCACCAGGCGTCGGCATTCTTGGCGCGGGGTTTATGGGGCAGACCTACGCGCGGACGGTAGCGACGCTGGTGCGCGGAGCGCGGCTGGTGGCGGTGACGGGGGGGAGCCGGGCGCCGCAGTTGGCGGCGGAATATGGCATAACGGCCGAGGTAAACGTTGAGGCGTTGCTGGCGCGCGGGGATGTGGATATTGTTTGCGTTGCGACGCCGCACGCGCAGCATGGTCCGCAGGGCATGGCGGCGGCGCGGGCGGGCAAGCATCTGCTGATTGACAAGCCGATGGCGACGACGGTCGAGGCGTGTGACGCGATTCTGGCGGAATGCGCGGCGCGCGGCTTGCGCTGCGAGATCACGTACACGCAGCGCGAACGGATCTGCAATGTCGAAATGAAGCGGCTGCTCGATTCCGGGGAACTCGGGCGCATCCTGCATCTCCACAATGTCCAGGTCGTGCCGAACGGCATGAAGACGACGCCGCAGTGGCAACTCGAGCCTGAAAACGTGGGCATTCTTATGGGGCATGGCATTCACAACCTCGATCAGGTGCGCTGGTTGACGGGCCGCGAGGTGATGAAGGTCTTCGCCAAAGTGCGCGCCTGCGATCCGCAGTACGTGGTGGACAGCACCGCTGATGTCGTGCTCACGCTCGACGACGGCACGGTCTGCACGGTCTTCTGCTCGTTTGAAGTGCCCGCGCCGGGCATTCCGCGGACGGGCGGCGCGACGCAAGTCGTCTGCGAGCATGGCGTCATCGACGCGGACTGGTATGGCGAACTGCGCGTCGCGCGCGAAGGCGGCGCGTGGGAAGTGCTCGCGAAGCAACCCGCGATTGATTGGGCCGGCAAGGGGTTTCTGGACCCGGTCCGGCTGGAAACCTATGCCAAGACCCTGCAACGTCTCGTGGACGATGTGCGTGCAGGCAAAGGCGCGGGCGGTACGGGATGGGACGGGCGGCCGGCGGTCTTTGAACACATCTGTCGGGAGGGCGTCATTGGCGCATGGGGGCGATGGAAGGAATGGGAAGAATGGGAAGAATGGGATAAGCGAACACGGCAGTAGCTGATCTTATTATTCCCCCTACTTCCCACGTCTCCCATGCCGCCCGTGTTGGCAAACACGCGGATTCGTGCTATTCTGCAAGTGCACCTCATGCACGTCTGGCGTCGTGCAGGGGCGCACGGCTCTTACTGTGAGCGATATGCCCATGCAGAAGTTTCGTGTTTTTCTTCCTGTATTTCTGTTGTTTGCGGGCGTGCATGCCCAGGCGGCAGTGGTGACTTGGATTAGCGATGCGGACGGCAATTGGACGGAGGGCGCCAATTGGAGTACGGGATCGCCCCCGGTTGAAGCCGACGATGTGGTGATCTCGCGCCCCGGCGATCTAACCATCACCCTCGACGCATCCGCCATCGTAAACAGCCTGACTTGCGACGAGAACTTCCATCTGGAATTCAGCTTTCTTCGTGTGGCGGCAGCATCGAGCATCTCGGGCGCAGTGACAGGGACTGTGGGCGCCTATCTGCACATGAATGGCCCCTCGACGCTCACGTTGAGCGGCAACACCAGCATGGAAGATATGATTTTTCTGGCGTCGGACGGTGGAACGATCGCCTTACCTTTTCTGACCAGCTACACTGCCCCCGAAAATGGCTCGATTGAATGGCGCGCGGAGGACGCAGGCAGTCGCATTTCAGCGCCCGTCCTGGATACCGTTACCTTGTCTGTGGCATCAATCTTCTACCTCAAGGCACAGACGGGGGGTGAAATTTCCTTTCCCGCCTTGGAGACGGTGACGCCGGGCCGCTTTGACTTCACGGCGGATGGGGGAGTTCTGGATTTGTCCGCACTGGATTCCCTGACCCATGAAGGCGCTTTCAATTCTAGTCTGCATGCGTTGTTTGGCGGAGAAATCCGGCTGGGTCCCGGCCTGACGGAATTTGATGGAATCGACTTGGAAATCCAGTCCCCCTCTATTTTTCCCGTTGGCCAACTCACCTCTTTCCGCAACGGCGCCTTCACGCTTAGAAATTTCACCGGCGTCTTCTCGAATCTGACCACCCTCGACTCGGTTTCTTTCGCTCTGGCCGAAGGCGCCAATGTCCAGTTTCCTGCCGTGACCACGTGTGCGAACGACGGCGGATCGCCCACTTGGGACGTTCAAGGCGCGGGCACCACGCTCTCTTTCCCCGCGCTGGCGGAACTGGTCCTCTCGCCGATTTGGAACTTGACGCTCAGTGCGCGCCTTGGCGGCCAGTTATTGTTGCCCGCACTGAGCACCCTTCAACCCGGCCGCCTCGATCTCGGAAGCCGGGACGCGGGCTCTCTGCTCGATTGCAGCGCCCTAGCGGACATTCCCGTTGCCGGTACCAACCACAACGCGATCACGGTGAATACCGGCGCCACGCTGACGCTGTCGCCGCTATTTGCCGACTTTGATCACGTGGATTTCAATTTCTCGAATGGGGGAATCTTTCCATTCGCTCAAGTTGAAAGTTACCGCAACAGCAAGATTTTCGTTTCCAACCAGGCCATCGGCCTACCGGCCCTGACGGATTTCCAGGGCGCGGATATCCAGATCCAGGCGGGCGGGGAACTCGAGTTGCCCGCGCTGACCAGCTATACCGCCGGCGGCCTTACGGGGCATTTCTGGCAGACGAACGACGCTGGATCGCGGTTGTCCTTGCCGGTCCTCATCGAATGGCAGCCCAACGCTGACTTCTCAATGAGCTTCACGGCGTTCTCCGGCAGCCGGATCGAATGTCCCGCGCTCACGACCATCCCCGCGGGCTGGTATCAATTCACTGCTAATGCGCCTGGGAGTGTTTTGGACTTCTCCAGCCTGAGCACTCTGGGCTCGACGGGTAGTTTTCCGTCGAGATTGTCGGCCGTGTTGAGCGGTGAGATCATGATCTCGCCCTTGTTGACAACGCTGGAAAATGTAGACCTCACCCTCGAAAATGGCGGGGTCCTGGCTGTGGACAGCATTGCGTCCTACCGCAACGGCGAGATCCGGGTGGAGAACCAGACGGCAACATTCAGCAGCCTAACTGATATGCAGGATGCGGACATCTTCGCCGGCTCGGGGGCGCAAGTCTTCCTCCCCCAGTTGAGCAGCTACACGAACACTGGCCTTTCCAGTACCATATGGCAAGCGTCAGACGCCGGAACACTGATCGAGGCGTCAAGCCTTGCCAACTTGGTGCTGTCCCCCACGATCAACACCTCGATGGAGGCGCGGGCGGGAGGAACGCTTGATCTGAGCAACCTGAGCACGGTGATGGGAGGCCGGCTCAATTTTTATGCCGAGGGCGTCGGGAGCTCCCTCGATTTGTCCGCCCTAACTTCGATCTCCGTGGAAGACCGCAATGCCGAAATTCGTCTCGAAAACGATGGCTCGCTTGTCTTCGGCGCGGCCTTGACGGCGCTGGATCATGTCGACTTGATCATTCGCGCGTTTACGAGCTTCCCCCTGGCCGATATCCAGTCCTTCTCCAATGCCACGCTGGAGGTGAATGGCAGCGGCGCAACTTTCGATAACCTCACCACGCTGGAAAACGTGAATATCAACGTGTTTTCGGGCGGAGCGCTATCGCTGCCGATGTGCGCCAATTATGTCGATGGGCCGCAATCCAATACGTGGGCCGCTGAGGGCGCCGGCAGCCAACTATTGCTGCCCGCATTGACTAACCTCGAGCTCGATCCCGAGGGCACACACACAATTCGGGCGGTGGGTGGCGGTAGCATCGATCTGCGGAATCTCTCCGCCCTCAACAATGGCCGGGTTGTCTTTCAAGCCTTCAGCGGCGCGGAACTGCATCTCGAAGCACTCGCCTCACTGGCGGTGGATAGCTTGGTTCCAAGCGCCTTTGATCTGGCTGGGGCCAGTGTCTTTCTTTCGGATGCGCTGACCGATCTGGCCCAAGTCAATCTCTCCCTGAGCGGCAACGCCGTCTTTCCCGTGGAACAATTGGTGCGATACGCCAGCGGCATAATAGATATCGATGGACAAAATGCTGAGTTCTCCGCCCTCGAGACCCTCGCGGATGCCGGCATCCAGGTGAGCAACGGCGCCCAGGTCACTTTCCCGCAAGTGGTCAATGTCGAAATCTCCCCCAATGGCCGTATTTGGCAGGTGATGCATGCGGGCTCGTTGATAGAAATGCCGCTGCTCACCCGGATCACCGCCGAGCCGCTCTCCTTCTTCTCGATTCAGGCTTTTTTCGCTGGAGTGGTCTCTTTGCCGGCCCTCGTCACCATCGACCCGGCGGGAATCACGTTGCGCGCAAGTGGTGCTGGCAGTCTGGTGAGCGTTGCCAATCTGCGCGAGTATGACAGCGCGCGGATTTCCTTTGCCGAGGAAGACGGCGCGGACATTGCCATTACTTTCTATCCCGATCTGCGCATTACCGGCGGGACAGCGCCTGCAACAGCAACCATCGGCGGCGCGGCACAAACTACTTGGAGCGTCGAAAACTCCGGGCGCGCGGATGCCAATGGCGCGAGACAGGACTGCGTCTACCTGTCCGCCGATACCACACTCAACGAAGGCGATACGCTCCTCCGGTGCACGACTAATTCAGCGAACCGGCCCCCGGGCTCGACCGAGAACTTTCTGACCGAGTCTGAGGTGCCCGCCGTATCGCCGGGAAACTATTTTTTCCTCGTGCACGTGGACAACCTGGATGCCTTTGTAGAAAACAGCGAGTCTAATAATTTCGCAAGTTTCCCGGTGGCCGTGGGTGAAGGTGAAGGCGAGGGCGAGGGTGAAGGTGAGGGAGAGGGAGAGGGTGAATTTCAGTGTCCAGATGACTGTTTGCTTGAAGGTCCGGATGCCGACGACGATGGACTGACTGATGAATGCGAGGTTAACTGCAGCCTGACGGACCCAACGGTGGCGGACACTGATGGCGACGGCGTAGATGACGGTGCGGAGGCCGTGCTTGGACTGAATCCGCTGCTCGTCGACACCGACGACGATGGTCTCGCCGATGGCTACGAAGCGCTCTACGCACCGGCCCTGGATGGCGGCGACCCCAGCGACGTGGGCGAGGATCCCGACGGGGACGCGCTGAATAATCTGGAGGAGTTCCTGAAACGTTCCTCCCCGATTGATCCGGACAGCCCGACCAAGAGTTACTTTGTGGCCCCGCCTCCCGCGGGGGTCGATTCTCTGCCCGGCGGCACCGCGGACGCCCCGTGGGCCACCATTCAATTCGCCATCAACACTATCGCGCCCACCGCCACCGAGCCGGCAAGAATCATCCTGGCCGAGGGACAGTACTTGGAGACTGTTAGCCTCGATGCCTTCCTGACGCTCGCTGGCGCCCAGGACAGCATCGTGGAAATCGTGGGTGAAGTCGTGGGCGCCAACAACAGCGCCCTGACCGATGTGGATCTGACGGCCCCCTTCGAGGGCGCGACCCTTCTGGATCTCCGCGGCGAGGACGGCAACGGCCTGAACTTCCTGGTTTCCGGGGTCCTGTTCTTCGGGGGCGAAGTCCCCACCGGAACCGGTATCGTCGTGGACGGTCCCGGCGGCGCGGCGACCACCGTCGAGTCCTGCACATTCAGCGGACTTGACGTTGGCCTGGATATCTTCGGTGCGCTGCCCGCGACCCGCCGCAATATCTTCGCCCACATGGGCACCACGGCGATTCATATCCACGCCGAAGCCAACTCCGCCAAATCCCTCGGCGATGAGGCCGATTCCGGCTCGGGCTGGAATACGTTCGAGTTGGACTCTATTAAAGGCCCGGCGGTCATTAACGATCGCGCGGAAGCGGTCAAGCTGGAGAACAACGATTGGGGCACGGACAACCCGGACGAGGTCGCCGCGGCGATCCAGGGCCCGGCGGATTTTGCCCCCATCTTGCCGAAAGGCACCGGTATCCTCGCCGCCGCCCTGTTCTGCTCCGTCTGGGACGCGCTCGACCAGAAGGCCCTCGCCAACGGTTCGGTGGACCTGCAAATCAGCAGTTATGCCCCCGTGACGGAAAGCGCGAACGGCGTCTATGCCTTTCCGGCGATTGCCGAAGGCGACTACACGGTCACCGCGTCCGTTCCCGGGTATGCCGAAACCGAGACAGCGGTGGAAATCGCCGCCGGGGAAACGAGATCCATCATCCTGCCCCTGCAGGCCGATGGCAGCGAAGGCGAGGGAGAAGGGGAGGGGGAAGGGGAAGGGGAACCGCCGATGTGCTGCCGGCGCAATAAGACCGGCCTCCCGTGGGACCCGGGCGATCTGGCCGTCACCGCTTTGACACTCCTCGCATTCACCGGCATTTCCGGAGGCGCTCGGCGCGGATCAAGGGAGTAGTGCTGGAATAGGACCTACGCTTCATCCGGGACCTTGTCAGAAGGAAGTGGCGCTTTCGCGCAATCCCATTCTTTGGGCATAACACCTTTGATGCTCCGGCACTTCGACAAAGTCATGATTTTTTGTCGATAGCAGCCTTTCAAGGGCCAACTCCAGCACGAGAACCGCCAACGCGTGCTCGGCCTGCCGGAGAAAGTACGGCCTATCGCCAACGCGCACCACGCCACCTTGGGGCAATTGTTTATTGCCTGGATTGTTGCCCAGCCGGAAGTCGCCACGGCGCTCGTGGGTGCGCAATCCCGAACAGGTGACAGAGAACGCGAAAACAGCGGGGGTGTTGTTGAGCGCGGAGGAGATCGAAATCATTTGCCGGGAGGTGGAGGCGGTCCATTGGTCATGAGCGGCGGGGAGGTGGTAGATTAAGGGTGGTGATTATCTCCGGCTGGCACCCTCAAGCGATCAAGCTTGAGGGGTTACAATATCTGTGGTCGATTTGCAGGCGTCACCCTCAAGCTCGATCCCTTGGGGGTGCGACACAAAGTAGACAATGAAGCATCATCCCCTCACATGCGACGATGTCGTGCACACGCGGCGGGAGTTTCTGCGGCGGACGGGGTTGGGCTTTGGCGCGTTCGGGCTGGCGTCGCTGCTGGGATCGGGGCAGTTGCTCGGCGCGGACGCAGCAGCGGAAGGGGCGGGCTTTGCAAACCCGATGGCACCGAAGGGGCCGCATTTCGCGGGGCGGGCCAAGCGCGTGCTCCATATTTTCATGAACGGGGGCATGTCGCACGTCGACACGTTTGACCCGAAACCGGCGCTGGACAAATACGCGGGGCAGAAGCTGCCCATGGAGAACCTTAAGACGGAGCGGCCGACCGGGGCGGCCCTGCCATCGCCGTTCACATTCAAGCAATACGGCCAGAGCGGAATTCCGGTCAGCGAGATTTTCGCAAAGACGGCGGAATGTGTTGACGACCTGTGCATCATCCGCTCGATGTACGCGGACGTGCCAAACCATGAGCCGTCATTGTTGCTGATGAACTGCGGCGAGGCCCGGCTGATCCGGCCGAGCGTGGGATCGTGGGTGACCTATGGGCTGGGTACGGAGAACCAGAACCTGCCGGGATTCATTTCGATGTGTCCGAGCGGCTACCCGATCCAGGAATCGCAGAACTGGCAGGCGGGCTTCTTGCCGGGCATTTACCAGGGCACGTACATCGACACGCAGCACACGGACATCGAAAAACTCATCACGAATATTCGGAGCGACTATACCTCGTTGCCGGGCCAGCGCGCGCAACTGGATCTCTTGCAGAAGCTGAACGAGAAGCACCAGGCGACGCGCGCGGAAGACACGGAACTCGAGGCGCGGATTCAGTCCTTCGAGTTGGCGTACCGAATGCAACTCGACGCGACCGATGCATTTGACGTGACGCGCGAGCCAGAATACATTCGCGCGATGTACGGCCCGGGCGTCCAGGCGCGCCAGCTACTCATTGCGCGGCGCTTGCTCGAGCGCGGGGTGCGTTTCGTACAGGTGTGGCACGGTGCAGGGCAGCCCTGGGACAACCACGACGACCTCGAAGCGAATCACCGGCGGCTGGCGGGACAGTGCGACCAGGGGATCGCGGCGCTGCTGAAAGACCTGAAGCGGCGGGGCATGCTCGACGAGACGCTCGTGATTTGCAGCGGCGAATTCGGACGCACGCCGAGCGTGGAACTGCCGACGCCGGGGCTGAACGCGGGCAAGATCAACGGGCGCGACCACAACCACTACGGGTTCACGCTCTGGATGGCCGGCGGCGGCGTGAAAGGCGGCTACGTACACGGCGCGACAGACGAATTCGGGTTCCAGGCGGTCGAGAACAAAGTGCACGTGCACGATCTACACGCGACGATGCTGCATTTGTTGGGCTTTGACCATGAGAAGCTGACGTACCGCTATGCCGGGCGCGACTTCCGGCTGACCGATGTGCACGGGCGCGTGGTGCGCGAGGTCTTGGCGTAAGGGGGACGACAGGGATAGAAAGGACCAAAAGAACAAAAGGGACGAAAACGACTGGCGGGAGGGAGAACGCAAGGGCGGTGTCGGCCATGAATGCGATGGTCTTAGAAAAGCAGGGGCCGGTGGAGTCAGGGCCGCTGCGGTGGACAAAGGTGGAGGCGCCACAGCCCGCCGAGAATGAGGTGCTCGTGTGGGTGGCGTGCTGTGCGGTGTGCCGGACGGACCTGCACATCGTCGAGGGAGACCTGCCGCCGGCGAAGCTGCCGGTAGTCCCGGGGCACCAGATCGTGGGGCGTGTCGAGCGAACGGGGAAGGAATGCACGCGCTTCAAGCCTGGTGACCGCGTGGGCGTGGCTTGGCTGCGGCACACCTGCGGGGCGTGCGATTTGTGCCTGCGCGGGCGCGAGAATCTCTGCGAAGCCTCGCGCTACACCGGTTACCACGCCGACGGCGGTTATGCGGAGTGGGTGGTGGCCCCGGAGGATTATGTTTACGCCTTGCCGGAGGGGTATTCGGATATTGAGGCGGCGCCGTTGTTGTGCAGCGGAATTATTGGGTATCGCGCGTTGAAGCGCGCGCAGCCGCCCGACGGGGGCACGCTGGCGTTGTACGGTTTTGGCGCCTCCGCGCATGTGGTGCTGCCGATTGCGAAGGCGCGGGGGCTGCGCGTGTTGGTGGTTTCGCGCGGCGAGGAGCACCTGCGCCTCGCCCGGGAGTTGGGCGCGGACTGGGCGGGCGTGGACCCAGCGAGTATGCCAACACGGCCCGACAGCGCGATTCTGTTTGCGCCGGTGGGAACGCTTGTGCCCGTGGCGCTGGAACATTTGCGCAGGGGTGGCACGCTTTCCCTGGCGGGGATTCACCTGAGCGACGTGCCGCCGCTGAATTATGAGAAACACCTATTTTACGAGCGGGACGTGCACCCGGTGACCGCGAACACGCGCGAAGATGCACGCGAGTTGCTGGCCGAAGCAGCCAAAACTCAGTTTCGACCGAAGGCAACGGTGTATCCGCTGGCGGAGGCGAACCGGGCGCTGGTGGATTTGAAAGGAGGGCGAATCAGCGGCAGCGGGGTGTTGGTGAATTAGTACCTTAAAGATCGCGCCTTTCTGTTCCGCGCATCATAGAGCAGGGTTTCCTTGCCGTAGCCAATAACGTTTACTTCGTTTCGTGTCTTGGGTAGTCTCTCATCTTCTGTTGCGGGAAGGCGCTTCAAAGCTGAAGGCCTCAGTCAACCTGAAAGATCCCCCTCTCCTCGAGGTAATCGAGCACCTGTTGCGCGCTTTCTTCCAGGCTGATCTTGCTGGTATCCACAACGAGTTCCGGCTTGTCCGGCTCTTCGTAGGGCGCGCTGATCCCGGTGAACTCTTTGATCACACCGGCCCGTGCTTTCTTGTACAGCCCTTTTGGGTCGCGTTCCTCGCACACATCGAGCTC
>JACPGD010000248.1 GCA_016182645.1 Candidatus Hydrogenedentota bacterium
GCTGTCTTGTTCCTGGCGCTCGCCGCCACCGCCTCGACGGAACAAGCGCGCGAAATGCTGCGGAAACCCTATGTCGTTGGCCGGCACATGTACTCGAACGGGGTCCGCGCCAACACGGATGTTGCGCGCTTCAATCAGGAAGGGTATTTGGCCAAGACGCTGTGGGTCATGCCCGAGGAACGCGCCGCCTGGGCACAAATGGACGCCGCGGCCCCCGTCCCCCCGCCCTCATCTCCCCCGGGAAGTGCCGCCTCATCCCTCCCATCCCCCGCCCCGGCAAAGTCGACCCAATCTCTTGTTCTCGCGCGTGGCGAACTGATGCTGCGCGGCCAGTGCATGGCCTGCCACACGCTCGACGACTACCGTTCGCTGCGGCGCCTGCTCAGCGGGCGCGACCGTGAAGCCATCGGCAACATACTGGCCATGCTCCACGAAGCGAAGGACGACTCCCCTTACAAGTCCTATATGCCGCCGCTGGCCGGCGCCACGCCAGAAATCAACGCGCTCGGCGATTACCTGGCGACTCTCACCGCCTTAGCTTCGCCATGACTTCGCGAGAAGCAACGGGCGTAATATAGCGTGGAAATCGCGCCGCGCATCTCTCCCCTGGCATTGGGAGCGTCGCCAAATGCACTGCCGCCTGCAATAGGTCATCGTGCAGCGCCATCTGACTTTTGCGCGTCCACCCCTGTAGCGGCACTCCTGGTGAGTGCTGCCACGTGTTAAGTTTCCCAAACCCTCGCCGATAAGGAGAGCACGGGCGGACAAGGAAGTCGCAGCCGGCACGGACATGGATGTCAAAGTTGAAAACGTGAGGGCGCCGTTGCGGTGCACGTCCCAGCACCCCAGACAACGGCGCGCCTCATTCCCCTTTATCCTCTGTGAGAATTGCCACGGTCTATCCCAGCCGTGGCATTTTTCTTTGTCAACTCCGCCGGGTGCGGGGCGAGGGGCAGGGGATTCCTGGATGGACCCCGCAAGCAACCTTTGTCCCTTCTTGGGCGTCTAACCATAGGCAGCAGCAGGTGGATTCATTCTTGATGAAGCTGGCTAAAGCTGGCGCGATTTAGCCATATTATGGCGTGGATTGCTATCGAAATGAATACGGCAGGAAAGTGAACCCGCCTGTCTAAACCATTGAAAAACCAGCACTTCGCGTAGTCCGGGCGGTTGGCATGATCGTTGCCCATGAAGAGCTTGAGGCTCACAACCAACAAGTAAAGGGATGCAGGAGGCATGCGCAAGAGGCTGTTCGGGGTTGGACTGGGCTTGGCCATCATCGCGCTGGCCGCGCTGGCGATGGTGTTTATGTTTTCCTTGAAAGAGGCTCCGGCGGCGGCCGCCATACAACCCGTTGAAAAAGCCCTGCATGTGGAAGCGATCACGGTGCAACCCGAAGACGTGCCGGTGATGGTATCCGGCTATGGCCGTGTGCGTGCGGTGCGTGAAGTCCAAATCGCCCCGGAGGTCAGCGGTCGCGTGACCGATATCCACCCGCGGCTTGCCGTGGGAGGCACGGTGGCCGCAGGGGAAGTGCTGTTCGCCGTGGATCCAGAGCCTTACGCGGCCGCCGTGGCGGACACTCGCGCCACGGCCACGCAACAGGAGGCCGTCATCGCGCGCCTGGAACTCGAACATGCCAATGCGTGCGCGCAACGCGAACTGCTTGAACGGACCCGCGCGCTGGCGGAAGCCCAGTTTCAGCGGACGGAACAGTTGCTCAAGGAGGGCATCGGCAGTCAGGCCGAAGTGGAACGCGCCGAACAAGAACTGGTGCGTGCCCAGAACGAAGCGGATCAAGCAGGACGCGCCCTCGAGTTGTATCCCTTGCGCCTTGCGGAAGCGCGCGGCGTTCTCCAATCCGCGCAAACCGGCATCGAGGTGACCGAGCGCAATTTGCGCCACACTCGAATCACCGCGCCTTTCGCGGGCCGCGTGAAGCAGGCCGGCGTCGAGCAAGGGCAGATAGTCGCCCAAGGTACCCCGGTGGTGACCCTGGCGGACGATTCCGCGCTCGAAATCTCGGTGCCGCTGGATGCGCGCGACGCGCGCTTCGCGCTGGAATTCGAGCCGGAGGCCACCCCCCGCGCGAGTGCGTGGTTTTCCGCCGTCAAACCGGCTGCCTGTAGGGTGCGCTGGACGGAGGATCCGGACGGCGCGGCCTGGGAAGGCCAACTGGAGCGCGTCGAGTCCTATGACGAAACGGCTAGAACCATCACCGTCGCCGTGCGTGTCGCGGGGCATCAAGCCTCCCCAAAGGCCGGACAATTTCCTTTGGTGGCGGGCATGTTCTGCCGGGTGGATATCGCCGGGAAGCCGCTAGAACGGGTCTATCGCGTGCCGGCGGCGGCCGTCACGCTCGACAACACGTTGTACCTGGCCGCGGAGGACCGGCTGAAAACCGTGCCGGTGGCGATTGCGCGGGCCGAAAGCGACTTTGTGCTGGTTTCCCAGGGACTGCACCCCGGCGACAGAGTGATTACGACGCGGCTCGTCAATCCACTCGACCATTCGCTGCTGAACGTGGTGATGCAACCGGAACCGCAACTCGCGGCCGCGGAAGGCGAAAGGTAGGCCGGTGAGCGGGACGCCATTGCACCAACCCGGCGTACACAACGGGCCCGTCAAGGCGTTTCTTGGGGCGGTGATCGGCAACACGATCTTCGCCAATGTCGCCATGTTCGCGTTGCTGTTTGTGGGGGGCATGGCGCTCTTTAATATCCGCCGGGAAAGCATGCCGGAGATATCACTGCACGCCTTGCAGGTCTCTATTCCGTTCCCCGGCGCCGATCCCCAGGAGGTCGAGGAAGGTGTGTCCCGCAGGGTGGAAGCGGCGGTGGATGGACTCGAGGGGGTGAAGCAATACAACACCTCGTCTTACGAAGGCGCCTCCTATGCCATGATCGAGCTCGAGGAAGGCTACTCGATCGAGGAAATGAAGGATCGCGTGGGCGATGCGCTTGATGGGATTTCCACCTTTCCCGCCACGGTCGAAAAGCCGCGCATCGTCCAGATCAAAGACGAGGAGCAGGTGCTCAACCTGGCGCTGTGGGGGCCCTTGCCGGAGCGCCAACTCAAGGAATGGGCCGAGGAGATTCGCCTCGGACTGCAACAACTTCCCGAGATTTCGTTGGTCTATGTCGCTGCCACGCGCCCCTATGAGGTGAAGGTCGAGGTATCGCGCGAGCGGTTGCTCGAGTCTGGGCTGACCCTCGAGCAGATCAGCCAAGTCATCCAACGGGCGAACCTGAACGCGACGGCCGGCGCTATCGAGAACGAGAGGGAAGAACTCACCATTCGCACGCTGGGGAAAAAGTACACAGGAAAGGAATTCGCGGAGACTGTGGTCAAGGCCGGCCCGGCCGGGGAAGTGGTGCGGCTCGATCAAGTGGCCACCGTGACAGATGGCTTCGTGGACAATCCCGTGTACGCTACGTTCAACGGGCATCCTTGTGTGTTCGTGAGCGTCTTTCGCGGCCAAGGGGAAGACACCCTGGCCATCGCGGACGCAGTCAAAGCGTTTGCGGCGGAAAAGCAAAAGGAGTTGCCCGGCGACTTGCATATATCGCCGTGTTTCGATGACTCCGAGTTTATCCGGGGGCAAATAGACTTACTGGCGAGCGATGGTCTTTCCGGGCTGCTGCTCGTCGTCGTGCTCCTGTGGCTGTTTCTCAATACGCGGCTCGCCTTCTGGGTGTCCACGGGCATACCCATTTCTTTCGCCGGCGCGCTCGCCATCATGTGGGCCATCGGTTATACGCTCAACCAGATTTCGCTCATTGCGTTCATCATCGTGCTCGGCATTGTGGTGGATGACGCCATCGTCATCAGCGAAGCGATCTACGTGCATCGCAGCCGGGGCAAGGCGCCGTTGCAGGCCGCGGTGGACGGCCTGGCGGAGGTCGGCCTGCCTGTCATTGCCGCGGTGCTGACCACGGTCGCCGCGTTTCTGCCCCTGGCTTTTGTGGGCGGCGTCATGGGGCAGATCCTCGCCATCATGCCCGTGGTGGTACTCGCTTCGCTCGGCGTGTCCCTGTTTGAATCGCTCTTCCTCTTGCCGGCGCACTTGAACCATCTGCCGGACCCGCAGGCCGAGTATCAACAGGCCGGTCCCACGCTTCGGGCCATTTGGCGGCTCCAGGAAATCCCGGGGCGCTGGCTGCAGCGTTTCGCGGATCGGGTCTATGCGCCCGTCGTCCGCGCGGCCGTGCGGCGCCGCTACCTCAGCATTGCCGGCGGGATTGCGGCCATTCTGCTCACCGCCGGTATTGTGGGCGGGGGCTTGGTGCGTGTCGTGTTCTGGCCGCCGGTCGATGGAAATATTCTTGAAGCAAGCCTCGAGTTTCCGCCCGGCACACCCGCGGAAGTGACGCGCGACGCGATCAACCGGACGCGCGAGGGGCTCGAGCGCGTGGCCGGGCGTACGCCCACCCTCAGCGGCGCGCCGCTCATTCGCAATCTCTACACGTTTGTCTATCCAGGTTCATCGAACATGGGCGAAATCAACGTTGAAATGCTCGACACTTCGGAGCGCGGCGTCCACGCCCAGGATGTCGCCGCCGCCTGGGAAAAGGAAGTGGGCGCGATTCCGGGCGCCGTCGCCCAAACTTTCATGAACCAGGAAATTCAGGTGGGGGGATTGCCGATCGAGATTTGGCTGCAGGGGCGGAACATGGAAGACCTCCTGGCGGCGTCCGCGGAGATCAAGGAGAAGCTCAAAGGATATCGAGGCGTCTACCAGGTGAGCGACGATTTCCGACCCGGCAAGACGGAAGTGCAGGTGCGCATGCGGCCCGAAGCGCACACGCTGGGCCTGACCTTGAGCGATGTCGCGCGACAACTGCGCGGCGGCTATTACGGTGAGGAGGCCGTGCGGTTCCAGCGCGGTCACGACGACGTGCGCGTGCGCGTGCAGCTTCCGGAAAGTGAACGCGCCACGCTGACGCAATTGCAGCAAACGCGGATCGCCACGCCCCTCGGTGAGGACGTGCCGCTCCTGTCCATCGTCGACGTCGATCTTGCCCAGGGATACAGCAGCATCCGCGGCACCAACGGCATGCGCCGCCTGCGCATCACGGCCGCCGTCGATGCCAACGTGGCCAACGCCCAGGAAGTCCTGGACGAACTGGCCGCGGGCTACTTGGACGGGGTTGTCGCCCGCTTCGATCAGGTCCGCTGGGACTTTCGCGGCGCGGCCGAGAGCAATCAAGAGACCGTGAAAGGACTCAAGGTCGGTTTTGGGTTCGCGGTCATCGCCATTTTTGTAATCATGGCGACCACATTCCGCAGCTACATGCAGCCCTTCGTCATCCTCCTCGTCGTCCCCTTTGCCGTGGTGGGCGCCGTGCTCGGCCACCTGATCATGGGCATCCCGCTCAC
>JACPGD010000227.1 GCA_016182645.1 Candidatus Hydrogenedentota bacterium
CTCATTGAACTGCTGACCGTGATTGCCATCATCGGCATCCTAGCGGGACTGACGATGACGGTCTACACGAAGGTCAAGGAAAAAGCCAAGATCACACGCATCGAGTCAACCATGTCGCAAATCAATACGGCGATGACTCAGTATTTTGGCCAATACAACAGCTATCCGCCTGCGTATGGCTACTTGTCGCCCAATTTCCGTGGCGAGACTCCCGTGTCTGGACAGGATGCTCTTTATTACTTCCTCAAGCCATATACCGAGTACATCAAGATCCGGGGTAATGAAGACATGTATGACGGGTTCTCCGATTCCTACAACACGGACGGCGATGCCAGCCTCAATCTCCTAGAGTTCCTCCCCCTGGGCCAAGTAGACCTTGCCACCAATACGGTGGCCTTTCCGTCCGAGCGATACATCGGTTCGAACTTAGCCAGCGAAGTGAGCGTGCAACTGGAATCCTCGCCGCGGCCCCTGGTGTATGTGCCGGTTAATTCTCGCCAATTTCAGATCGCGCGCAAGTACTGGATTCAACACGCGGACTACCTGGCCGAAAATTGGGACTACAGCGACGCCAATTTACAAACGCTCAGATTTCCCCCGGCCAACTATGACGCCTTCGTCCTCATCAGCATGGGACCAGATGAGTCGGCCGGAGGCGTGGTGACTGGCAGCCTGTTTGAGCTATCAAACAATGCCCCGATAAATCCGGCCAGTCCCGACTCCTATCATCTGGCGGCCCTTCGGACATACTTCCTCGCCACCCGCGACTTGAATGACAATGATGCGCTGGATTTCGAATTCAAGGCCCGGGACCAAAAAGACGAGGGAGGCGTTCTCTATCAGATAGCAAGTGAGCCTCCCGCGCAACAGAACCACAATTATTTCCTGCCAAACGGGACGGCGCTGGCCGGGCCTCTGATCTACGCCAGCAAGTAATTTCAGGGGACGCTGATTGGCTGTGATTGAACGGGCAGGCCCCAGGGCCTGCCCGTCGTGTTTACTTCCCACCGAGGCGGAAGGGTGCAATGTTCGACGAATTCATTTTGCCGGGGGTGCCGCCCCACATCTTCTGGGGTTTCGTCGCCTTGGCAGTCGTCGTGCAGGGCATCAGCAAGTCCGGCTTCGCCGGCGGCGCCGGCATCCTGTCCCTCCCCCTGATGATGCTGGTCATGCCCGTGGACAAAGTCGCGGCGACGATGCTGCCCATCTTGATTCTGTGCGACTTCAATGCGCTCTATCACCACTGGCACAACAAAATCTGGGCGAAGGTGATGGAGATATACCTCCCCAGCATCGCCGGCATCGTGGCGGGCGCCGCCGTCTGGTGGTGGGTTGGCCAGAAGGGCGTCGAAGCCTGGAGCGGCCCGATCAAACGCTTCGCCGGTGTGATTGCCATCGTGTTTGCGCTCTACATCGCCTTGCGCGAAGTCTCCATGGCCTGGGTGGCCCGCCATCGCTTCGGCCAGCGCGCCGCCATCGCGGCGGGCGTCGCCGCGGGGTTCACCTCCACCATCGCCCACGCCGCCGGCCCGATCGTCAGTCTCTATCTCTTCTCCCAGCACCTGGGCAAGACCCTGTTTGTCGGGACCGTCGCCTGGACCTTTACCCTCATCAACCTCACCAAACTCCCCTTTTACATTGCCACCGGCCTACTCCAATTCAACGTCCTGCGCTTCGACCTCCTCCTCGTCCCGCTGGTGCCGTTCGGTTCCTACCTTGGTCATTGGATGCACCACCGCGTCAACGAGCGCTGGTTCAACTGGACCATCATGGTCCTCACGCTCATTGCGGGAATCCAACTGTTGCTGAACGTCAACCTGATCCAGCGTGGACTGGAATGGGTTGTGAGTTCTGGGTTGTGAGTTCTGTCCGACCAGTCCGATTGGTCCGACAACTCGAAACTCGAAACTCGAAACTCATTGTGCTAGAGTGTCGCCCGCCCAAGCCGTCTTGAAGCGTGGTGCAGGCTTGGGCGATTATTTTCACCCATGCTGTGTTGCTCTGGAGAGAGTAAGAAGAAGGAAGCAGGTCCATGTCACAAGTCGCGGAATTCTTTGATCGTGTTCCTGAACGGGTCAACAAGGAAAAAGTCCAGGGGATGAACGCTACCTACCAGTTCAACATCGGTGGGCAGGCGGGCGGCCAGCATTGGGTCAAGTTTGTGGATGGCGAGGTATCGCATGGTGATGGGCTGGCCGACACCCCGAACATCACGTTGACCATTGAAGACGAGAATTTCGTGAGCCTGATCACCGGCAAGCTGAACGGGCAGACGGCCTTTCTGACCGGGAAACTGAAGATCCAGGGCGATATGTCCCTGGCCATGAAACTTCAGAGTGTGTTCGCACTCGGCTAATGCACGCAGTCTTTTCAGGAGGAGGGACGGTGACGTCTTGTCTCTCCTCCTACTTGCGCCAGGGCGCGTCATGATCCGCCGCACGCCTGACTGTGTTTCCCTGCCGTCCCTCCAGTGTGTCCCTCGCTTTTTCCTGAGCTCCCTCCTGTTGCTCGGTCTTGCCGGGTGCACGCGCCCCGGCGCCCCCACGCTCCCCACCCCCGCACCCGTCATGATCACGGAGGTCCCCCCGCTCGCCGGGGTACTCTACTCCCCCGAACACCTGCCGGCGCCCGCGGTATTGGTCCTGCCCGGCACGCCCCGCGCCGTGCAGGAGTGGCGGCCCGCCGCGGAACGCCTGCGGCAAGAGGGCTACCTGGCGTTAATCATGGAACTGCCCCTTGTCGCCGCGGGCGAGACGGACGGGGCGGATCTGGTCACCGCACTCACACCGGCGCTCGCCTGGCTTATCGCCCATGGCGGCGATCCCGACAACCTCTTCGTGGCCGGCGAGGATGCGGGCAGCGTGCTGGCGCTGCACCTTGCGCGCTTGGCGCCGCAGGTCCAGGGACTGATCATGGTCTCGCCCAGCCTGTCGGCCCGCGGGCTAGAAGCCGGCGAAATCGCCCGATTAGAAGATTGCCCCACCCTGCTTTTGGTCGCTGAACAGGACGCCTACAGCGCAGGCGCCGCCGCCACCCTGAAAGAAATCGCGCCCGTTTTTTGCGAATTGCACGCTTACGCCGGCGGCGCCCATGGCCCCAACCTCTTCGCCGCCGCCCCCAACGCCCTCGAACAACTCCTCCACTGGCTGCAAACCGTCCGCCAAGAACCCCCGCACTGAAGATCTTCCCCCGCACATGGACACACACGGACCGACACAGACAAACACGGAGGGCAGGAGGGACGCGGTGTGTCCCGTCCGTGTCCCGCGCGTTTTTCCCGGCTAAAGTTGACTCTCGCCTTCCAGCCCCCTAAAATATTCCTCAGGCGGACATGGCGTCAGCCGTGGGCAGGGTATGGGGTTTGCTTCATGAAACAGACTCTGGACAAGTTGGTCATCGACATCCTTCGGCATATCGAAGAGCACCCGGAGTTTCAGCCTTCTGAAAAAGGCATCCGGTCATGGCTGACTCGTCAGGGATACAAGAAGCGCGAGATAGATGCCGCCATCCGGCACCTGGACACGCGTATGAAGACTGGACCGCAAGTGGCCCGGCGCCAAGCAGGGTTTGTCCGCCAATTGTCGCGCTATGAAACCCTCAAGATGTCCCCCGAGGCCCGCGACGCCCTCGTCCGGCTCGAACTCTACGAACTGATCACCCCCTACGAACGTGAATTGCTCCTCGAACGCCTGGTCCAGTTCGAGGGCGAACTGGGTCTCGAAGACCTGGACTACCTGCTCTCCTGGATCCTCTGCACCACGCGCGACGTCGAGACGCAACAGACCATCTATAGCGTGTTCGAGGGGACGAAGAGCACCCTCCACTAATATCAGGCGTTTTGACTACGTAGACCGTTTCTTCGCACGCGCTCCCGGTTTTGCCCCCGCCTTCCGCGCGCTGGAGGCGCGCCTGAACCCGGATCGCGCCGGCTTTTTCTCCGCCGCCGCCGCCAGCAACTCCTGGGCGCGCTCCATCGTCAGCGAATCCGGTGGCATGTTCTTCGGCAGCGACGCGTTGACCTCGCCGTTGGTCACATACGGCCCGTAACGGCCTTCAAACAAGTCAATGCTCTTCCCCGTGCCCGGTTCGTCCCCCACCTTGCGGATCAGGGTTTTCGTCGCGGCACGCCGCCCCTTCGGCTGCCGTAGCAGTTCCAACGCGCGCTCGAGGGAAACCGTGTAGACGTCATCCCCGGCTTGCAGGCTCCGGAAGTCCCCATCGCACACGACAAACGGTCCGAAGCGCCCCAAGTTGGCTTGAATGGGCTTGCCCGAATCCGGGTGGACGCCCAAATCACGCGGGAGGGAGAGATACTTCAGAGCGCTGGCGAGATCCACGTCCTCCAGGCGCGCTTCCTTCGGCAGGCTGGCCCGCTTCGGCTTCGCCTTGCTGGCGCCCGTCTCACCCAGTTGCACGTAGGGACCGTAAGGCCCCTGCAACGCGTAAATGTTCTGTCCAGTGTCAGGATGTTGGCCCAGCGGCTCGTTCGTCTTCCGTCCCGTCGCCAGCAACTCGCGCGCCTTTTCCACCGTCAGTTCTTCGTAAGTCAGGTCCGGCGGCAGAGACACCGTATTGGCATCGCCCCCCTCGCCCCGCTGCAAGAATGGTACGGACCGGCCGAGGCGCACGACGATCGACTCGCCCGTCTCGGGGTCTTCTCCAATGGCGATGGCGGGATAGTCGATCAGTCCCTCTTCTTTCTTGATCTTCTGGTCCAGACCGATGCTCGACTTGCCCTCGCCCCGGTAAAACGCCTTCAGAAAATGGATCCAGTCCTTCTCGCCGTTGGCAATCGCGTCCAGGTCGTCTTCCATTTGGGCCGTGAAAGTCACGGCCACATAATCGCCAAAATGTTTGCGTAACAGCAGCGTCACGGCGATGCCGAGAAAGGTGGGCACCAACGCGTTGCCGCGTTTCGTGACATAGTCCCGCTGCTGAATGGTGGCAATCGTCGGCGCATAGGTTGAAGGCCGCCCGATGCCATCTTCTTCCAGCGCCCGCACCAGCGACGCCTCGGTATAACGCGCGGGCGGCTTGGTCTCGTGGACGACCGGCGCCAATTTTTCCAGGAGCAGTGCCTGTCCCGGGCCGACCTGTTGTCTTTCCTGGATGGGCGGCAGTTCGTTGTCGGTCTGATCGCGCCCAAGCACCTTCATAAAGCCGTCAAACGTGATGACCGAGCCGTTCGCGCGCAAGATTGCCTCGCCGTCCGCACTAGTGGCCCTAAAATCCACCGTCGTCCGCATCAACACCGCGTCCGCCATTTGCGAGGCCAGCGTCCGCTTCCAGATCAGCGCGTACAGCTTCAGTTCGTCCAATTTCAGGTGGCCCTGCACGGCCTCCGGGCGGCGGTCCAGGTGCGTCGGCCGGATCGCCTCGTGCGCTTCCTGCGCGCTCTTGGACTTGGTCGTGAATTGACGCCGTTCATGGTAGCGTTCGCCATACGTTGTTTTGATGAAGGCTTCCGCTTCACGCAACGCCTGCTCACTCAGCGTGAAGGAGTCGGTACGCATGTACGTGATCAGACCTTCGCGCTCGCCGTGGCCGAGGTCAATACCTTCGTAGAGTTTCTGCGCGATTTGCATGGTGCGGCTCGGCGAAAAGCCCAGTTGCGCGCTGGCCGCCTGTTGCAGCGAACTCGTGATGAACGGCGGCCACGGGCGCTGGCGCGTTTCCTTCTGCTCGACACGCGCCGCCCGCCACGGCAAATGCCGCTCGAGGTCCCCCGCCACCCGCCGCGCATCATCCTCCTGCAGCCAGACGACGCTCTCTTCTTTCTTCAGACCGCCCGTGGACGCATCAAAGTCTTTGCCGGTGGCCAGGCGCTTGCCGCCGAGTTCAACGAGTGCCGCCGTAAAGGTCTTGCCCTGGCCCTGGATCTGGGCCTCAATGTCCCAATAGCGTGAAACGCGAAACGCCCGGCGCTCCTCCTCGCGTTCGACCACCAGCCGCACGGCCACGCTCTGGACACGCCCGGCGCTCAGCCGCGTGCGCACTTTCTTCCACAACACCGGGGAAAGCGAATACCCGAAGAGCCGGTCCAGAATCCGCCGGCTTTCCTGCGCGCGCACCAGTTGTTCATTGATGTCGCGAGGGTTGTCTATCGCTTCCTTGATCGCCGACTTCGTAATCTCGTGGAAAGCGATCCGTTTTACGCTGGGCTTCTGCTTCAGCTTAAGCTCCTCAAACAAATGCCAGCTTATGGACTCCCCCTCGCGGTCTTCGTCCGTGGCCAGCACGACCTCGTCCGCGCCCTTCACCCGCCGCCGCAGTTCCGCCATCTGCTTCTTGCTGTCTTTGGTGACTACGTAGTACGGCTTGAAATCATGTTCGACGTCGACCGCCATCCGTGCCCAGGGCTTCGACTTGATCGACTCCGGCACTTCGTCCGCGGAACTCGGCAAATCCCGCACGTGACCATAACTGGCCACGACATCATAGTCCTTTCCCAGGAACTTCGAGATGGTCTTCGCCTTCGCGGGAGACTCCACAATTACCAGTTTCAACAGTCAGCCCTTCCTAATCCGGCAAGGCCGGGACCCAATGCTTTACCTTCCGTTGCGTCTGCCATCGAGACCAGACGCTCCCGGCCTGGCGAGGTGATCAAAGAAAGAAACAGAAACCGGCGGGTCAAGTCAAATAATCCACCGGCGCGAGCTGAGCGGAGTCGCCGGGGAAAGAGTGTTTTCCAGGGCCACGCGAGGCGATTCGCGTGCCCCGTATGATTAGCGCCGGAAGTACCCTGGTTCCACGGAACCTTGTCTCCGTGGTTCGTTAACTGCTTCTCACCCAATAGTTTACACAAACGCTGGCCAATTTCGCAAAGCATACTCCTACTGCGCGGATGCTGCGCCTTTCCGCTGCCGTGCTTCCATCTCCAGCGCATAAAAGTCAACTAAAACGCAGTGAATTACCGCAATTCTTTTCAGGTACCCCTCCCTTAAGTTCAAGTGATTCCGGCAGATCCCGGAGTCCAGGGGCCGCGCATTACGCCGGCTCTCGCGAACAGCAGGAGTACCTCCCATGCACCCCACCTATCGCACCATCACCTGCAACCGCCACCTCACCCATATGCTCCGCCAGCGCCGCCTGAAACGGCTCCATACGGACTGGTTTACTCCTTCCCAGAAACCCAGCCTGCACCGCAACTACTGGCGACGCCGCGCGCATATGTTGGAATGGGTCTACCGCCAGATGCGGCTCCGCCTCACGCCCCGCGAGCGGGAATGCCTGCTCTTTCACTTCATTGGCGAAATGAGTTTCACCAGGATTGCCATGATCACGGGCTCGGATACGTCTTCCGTCGCCCGCGCCGTGAAACGGGGCGTGGAAAAGCTCCGCTGGCGCGCCCAGTTCGACGACTCCTGGCGCCTGTGAACCACGACGCGAAGTTTTCGCCGTCCGACAGGTCAGACAGGCCGGACTCCGCCAGGCCCCTGCGCGTGCAGGGGCCCCTCGGAGCTGAGGACCAGATCCCGGCAATCCTGGGTCCCCGAAAGCACCACATCGTCCAGCACCACGCAGCGCTCCAGCCGCAGGGGGTGCTCGATACACACACGATCCCCCAGCACCGTCTCCACCAACTGAACACCCTCGACAAGGCGGCAGTCCCGACCCACCAGCGACTGCTGCCCGCGTGTGCGCAGTTCATGGACGCAGCAGTCGATCAGATCGCCGATAAACGTCAGGTTCACGTCCCACTCGACCACCGGCGCGATCCGCACCGGGTAGTCATAGTCGATGAGGATCTGGATCGAGTCCGTCAATTCATATTCATCGCGCATCGCCGTGCGTGGCGTCCGCCGGATACCGTCGAAAACGCGCTCATCAAAAAGATACAGGCCGCAGCCCTTCAGCTTGTTTTCGATGTGCCGTGGTTTCTCGATCACCCGCTGCACGGTCCCGTCCGGCCGCAACGCCACGCTGAAGTTCTTCTTGATCAGCGCGGGGGCGTCCTCCTCCTTCACCGCCAGTACCGCCGCCGCATCATGCGTCTCGAACTCGGAAATCATTCGTTCCAGCGCATTGACCTGGAAGAAGATGTCGCCCAGGAACAGCACAAAAGGCCGTGTGATATGCCGTTCGAGTTGCCCGACGGCATGGGCCAGGCCCAATCGCTCCTGTTGCTCCACATATTGAATGCGCACGCCATAGGCGGAGCCATTGCCCAGCGTTTCGCTAATCCGGTGTCCCAAATGCCCAATCACCACGATGACGTCCTCGATCCCCAGTGAGCGAAGATGTTCCAGTTGGTACGCCATCAGCGGCTTATTGCAGATCGGCGCAATCGGCTTCGGCATCCGCTCCCCAAACGGCCCCATCCGCGAGCCATGCCCCGCGGCGAGAATGACGCCTTGATAGGATGAAATCGCAGCCACGCTGAACTCCAGTTCATTCAATGGTTTTGAAGTATACTTAAGTGGCAGGCCAAGAGGAAACAGATCGTGAGGATTCTAAAGGTCCTTTGGCGTCATGAGCTTGCCGACAAGATTCTCGCCAAACACCAGCTTGAACAAGGTGAGGTGGAAGAGGTACTGGCTGGAAGACCTTTTGTTCGCCGGAAGGGACGTGGAAACAGGCCTGGCGAAGATTTGTATGTCGTTTACGGTCGCACAGATTCTGGGCGATATGTGGTCGTTTTTGCTATAAATAAAGGGAGAGGAGTGGCGATGCCCATTTCGGCAAGAGACATGACAAGGAATGAGAGGAAATACTATGAAACCCACCGGTGACGAGCGCGATCCCCTACCGGGCGGCTCCGCTCCATACGAAGAAATCGCGGAGTTTTGGGACACTCATGACACGACCGATTACCTTGATGAGTTCCAGGATGCTGATGTGGTCTTTGACATCCAATCTAGAGCTTACGAGATCCAGGTGCCGAAGGAAGTATATGAGTTGCTCTCAAGCCGGGCGGCCTCGCTGAATAAACCTGTCCAGACTCTCATCGAGGAAGCCCTGCGAAAAGAATGCATCACTTCAGGTTGAAGGGTCAGAAGTGTCTTGATTCAGGGGGAACTGGACAATCGACATGCTTTGGTTAAGGACTATCGCATGCCCTCCGGGTGCGTTCTTTGGGGCATGCGCGTGCGTCGGCGCGAAGGGACGTGATACGCTCGCCTTACAGGGGATTAACGGTGCGCAAGGTAATCCTGATCGTTCTTGCCGCGGGGGCTTTGGCTCTTACGCTTGCTCTCGTTCTGCACCAGGCTTTGACTGCGTGGACATCCACCAAACGCGATCAAGCCTTGGCACGTCTCGGTGAGCTGGTTCGGGAGAGCCACGTGTCTTCCCTTCCGCGGGCCCCCGTGGCCGGCGCGGCTCAAGACCAACTCCCGCCGCAAGTACCCGGCATTGATGAAGCGTGGCGGGAAGCCTACGGCGGAGGCCATGTTTTTCAAGCGCCGGCAGATTTTGGGCCAGAGCTCAGACGCGCGTGGATGACTGCATTTCGGATTCAAACGCGGCAGGACGGCGTGCCAAGCGAAGACCAGTTGCGGCGGCTGCGCGCCTTCCGGCAACAATACGCGGCAGTTTTCGACAAATTGTTGTCGCTCGACTTCGCTGCCTTTCCGGGAGACACCGCATTGATCCCGCAGGCGGGCGTCTATGAGCGGGACCGCAAGTACGGCCATCTCTTATACACTTGCAGCGAGATGCTGACCATTGAAGCCACGCTGGAGTATAACGACGGGCATTATGAAGAGGCGGTCCGGCTGGTCCTGATCCAGCTTAGGCTTCATCAGCGCATGCCTTCCGCCTATGCGGCAGTGGACTTGCGCCAATTGCGGCGGTGCGCCCTTGCCTACGCACGGCAGGGCGCGGCGCCGGAGACTGTCGACGCACTTTCGGCGGAAATAGGCCGAAGCACGCCTACTGTGGCACGGTTGAGGCAGTCCCTCGTGTATAGAATGTCTCTGGGTGGGGCGTTTTACGAGGACCCGTCGCAACTCTTGGTACCTCCCGTACCCTGGGACGACGCGCTATCCATGAGAATACTGACCACAGTGGGCGCACCGGTGCTGAACCAGGACGCCGCCCGGTACGAGGAGATTGCAGGAGATGTGCTGGCGCTGGCCGCGCAACCGTATTGGCAGGCGCGTCCGGACTTGGAGCGGCTGGAAACGGAAACGGCAGGCACAACGCTGGCCGAATTGCGCACCCTGTCGTTAATGACTGGAGGTTTACTCCACTCGTTCACCGAGCACGCGGAAGAGCAAGCGGAATCTGGTCTAACGCAGCTTGCATTGCAGTTGGAGATGTACCGCCAACAACATGGGGATTTCCCGCCGGGGCTTGAATCGCTGTCCCCTACTGCGGAACACACCGCTCTTGTCGACCCCTTCTCGGGGCAGCCTTACCGGTATGAGCGGACGGAGACAGGCTACTTGCTCTATAGCGTTGGCGTGGATGGTGAAGACAATCACGCCGATGACCCGTCGGACGACCTGAGCGGCAGCCCGTAGCAGCCCGCGCGGAGGACGTCACTTCACCTTGAGGGCTGCCTTCAATACCTGTGCGGCTTTCAAGCTTGATCGATAGAGGATGCCACGCGAAAGAAATGCGGGGCCCTGGAAAACAGGGCCCCGCAAAATGACAGATCGGGCGGTGCTCAGTCCGTGGGGTGCTGCGGGATGCGCATCTTGTAGAACGAGCGCCAGATGAAAATCTGTGCGATGGCAAAGAAAATGGCCGCAGCGGCCAGACTGACTGTCTGGTCGAGCTCAATCGCCAGTTCCACCGCCAATAATCCGAACAGGGTGGTGAACTTGATGACCGGATTCATTGCCACCGAAGAGGTGTCTTTGAAGGGATCGCCGACCGTATCACCCACGACCGTGGCGTCGTGAAGTGGCGTACCCTTTTCTTTCAGTTCCGTCTCCACCACTTTCTTCGCGTTGTCCCAGGCGCCGCCGGCGTTGGCCATGAAGATGGCTTGGTACAGGCCGAAGATGGCGATCGAGATCAGGTACCCAATGAAGAAGTAGTGGTTGAGGCATGCGAAGGCGAGCGTCGAGAAGAAGATGGCCAGGAAGATGTTGAACATCCCCAACTGCGCGTAGTGTGTGCAGATGGCCACCACCTTCTTCGAGTCCGCCACCGACGCGCGCTCCCCGCCGCCCTCGAGCTTGATGTTGCGCTTGATGAACTCGACCGCCTTATAGGCGCCCGTGGCCACCGCTTGCGTGGCGGCGCCCGAGAACCAGTAGATGACCGCGCCGCCGGTGATCAGCCCGAGCAGGAAGACCGGGTTCAGAATCGAGAGGCCGGTGGCTACGTCCGCCGCGCCGAACTGCTTGGTGAGCACCTGGATGATCGAGAAAATGAGCGTGGTGGCGCCGACCACCGCCGTGCCGATGAGCACGGGTTTGGCCGTGGCCTTGAACGTGTTGCCCGCCCCGTCGTTTTCTTCGAGGAAATCCTTCGCCACCTCAAACTTCGGCGTGAAACCGAAGTCCTTCTGGATTTCCGCGGAAATGTTGGGCGCCGTCTCAATTGTGGAGAGCTCGTACACCGATTGGGCGTTGTCCGTCACCGGGCCGTAGGAGTCCACCGCAATGGTAACCGGGCCCATGCCCAGGAAACCGAAGGCCACCAAACCGAACGCAAAGATGGCGGGGGCGGCCATCAGTGCCGCGAGCCCCGTCGTGCTCACGCCCCAGGCGACGCCCATCAGCGATATGATCGCGATGCCCATCCAGTAGGCGCTGAAGTTGCCGGCCACGAAGCCGCTGATGATGTTGAGGCTGGCGCCGCCTTCGCGCGAGGCGGACAGAATTTCCCGGACGTGCTTCGAGTTCATCGAGGTGAAAATCTTCACCAGTTCCGGAATGACCGCGCCGGCGATCGTGCCGCAGGTGATGATCGTGGAGAGCTTCCACCACAGCGTGCCATCGCCCAGATCTTTAATGAGAATGGCCGAGAGCACGTAGGTCATGGCAATCGACACGAATGACGTAAGCCAGACGAGGGAAGACAGCGGGGATTCAAAGTTGAATTTGTCGGCATTGCCAAACCTGGCCTTGGCCCAAATCCCATTGAGCCAATAGGAAGCCGCGCTTGTTACAATCATGCCAACACGCATGGTGAAGATCCAGACCAGCAATTGCACTTGAACGATTGGATCCGGAATCGCCAACAGGATGAACGTGATCAACGCCACGCCCGTCACGCCGTAGGTCTCAAAACCGTCTGCCGTTGGCCCGACCGAGTCGCCCGCGTTGTCGCCCGTGCAATCCGCGATAACGCCGGGGTTGCGCGCGTCGTCTTCCTTAATCTTGAAGACAATCTTCATCAAGTCGGAGCCAATGTCGGCAATCTTCGTGAAAATGCCGCCCGCGATACGCAACGCGGCCGCGCCCAACGATTCACCGATGGCAAAGCCGATGAAGCACGGGCCGGCCCAATCACCCGGAATGAACAGCAGAATGAAAAGCATGATGACCAGCTCGACCGAGATGAGCAGCATCCCGATGCTCATGCCGGCTTGCAGTGGGATGGCCATCACCGGAAAGGGTTTTCCCCGAAGGCTGGCAAAGGCCGTGCGCGAGTTGGCGAACGTATTGATCCGGATGCCGAACCAGGCGACGCCATAACTGCCCAGAATACCCACAATGCTGAAGAGCACGATGGTCAACACTTTGGCCACGCTAAAATCGAGGAGAAACCAGAAATAGACGACGATGATGGAGGCAATGAATGCCCAAAGTATGGCCAGGAACTTGCCTTGCGTGAAGAGATAGGTCTTGCACGTTTCGTAAATGAGTTCGGAAATCTCGAGCATGTTCCGGTGGACCGGCAAGTTGCGGATCTGTATGAACTGCATCAAGCCAAACCCAACTCCGCCCAGGCAGATGATGAGCCCCAGCAGCAACAAGGTATGACCGCTCAGCCCCACGAACGTGACGCTGGACAGGTCCGGTATGATCAGTTCCGCCTCGCTGGCCCCCGCCATGCCTGCCGGCAACAGCGCCGCGAGCGCGATGGCGCCCGCCAAGATCCCCCAAACGGACGATCTCGCGGGCGGACGGCATAGTGCTTTTAACATCTCGTGCTCCTCTTATGGTAGTGATAGGGAACCACGGAAGACGTCCCGAAACAGGCTTCTCCATTACGTGTCCCCCGATGGAGAGGCTGGATCATACCCAAATTCGGCGGGGCGATACAAGCTGAATTGCGCCTTCTGCGCCAGACTGCAAACCGGCTGACGACTTGCCATAGAATGGACTTAGGTCTCCTGGATTGGGCGGGACCACTCATCACTCTGGAAAGACTGCACAACATGTACTCGGAAGTCCGCTGGATTCAACGTTTCCAAAACTTCGACCGCGCTTTTGCCAGGCTGGAGGAGGCACTGGCGCGGCCGGAAGGCGCGCTATCCGAACTGGAGAAGGAGGGCGTGGTCCAGCGTTTTGAATACACCTTCGAACTGGCCTGGAAAACACTGAAAGACTACTTGGACCATACCGGCGTGAGCCTGGAGCAAATCACACCGAGGAATGTCATCAAGCAGGCGTTTGCCTCCAAACTGATCCCTGACGGACAGGTTTGGATCGATATGATTGAGAAGCGCAATCTCACATCGCGCCTCTACGATGAGAAGACGTTTGAAGTGGTGGTGGACGCCATATGGACGAAGTTTTACCCCGCACTCCGTGATTTACGGTCCTTCTTTCAGGAGCATCTGGGCCGTGCCTGAGTTTGGTCTATCACAAGGTGCTCTCGACATGATCCGGGAAGTCCTGCAAGAGCAGCCGAGGTTGAAGAAGCACGGATCTTCGGCTCGCGGGCCCTGGGTACGGCCCGGTCCAATTCCGATGTGGACGTGGCGGTGTGGGGGCGCGTTACGGCCTCAGTATTGGGGAAGATCCTGCTTGCACTGGATGAATTGCCCCTGCCGTATAAGTTTGACGTCATCGCATTTGAAAGCCTGGGGCGCCCCGAGTTGAAGGCACACATTGAATCAGCCGGAAAGCCGCTCTACCGGCGCGGCAACTGACGACGTGACCGCGAGTGCGGCCCTCAGCCCAGGCACGCATAGAGCCGCTTCACCCGCTCTGCCTGCACGGGGAGTGCGTAGTCGCGGAGGGCTTTCTCGCGGGCGGCCTTGCCGAAATGTCGGCGTTCCTGGGGGACTTGTGTGAGGCGGAGCAGGTCCGTGTGGAGGGCGGGAACGGACCCATCAAAGACAAGGCCGTCCGATTCGTGCGTCACAATTTCGGGGAGCATGCCGCGGGCGGCGGCAATAACGGGTTTTCCCATGGCGAGCAGTTCGCGTACGGCGCGGCAGGTGCCGTCGGAGCCGGGCACGAGAAAAACGGCGAAGTCGAGCGCGCGGAGCATGCCCACGTAGTCTTCGCCCGCGAGGTAGCCGGTGAAGTGGACGCAGGACTCGAGCCCCAGCTCGCGCACGGGGCGGCGCGCGACCTCCTCCTGGCGCGTGCCCCGGCCAATGATCACGAGGTGCGCGGAGGTGCTGTCCTGGCGGAGGCGGCGAAAGGCCTCCAACAGGTCTTCGTAATGGCGGTGGGTCTGCATGCGCGCGACGATGCCGATAAGCACGGCCTCGGGCGGGAGGTTGAGTCGCCGGCGGCCGTCGGGGGTTTCGCGCGCGGGATCGAAACGGACCGTGTCCACCGCGCCAGCGACCAAGTGCATGCGCTCACGCGGGTAGCCGTGCGTACGCGCGTCATGTTCAAGAGCCATGGAGGACGGTTGGAGCACAAGGGAGGCGCTGTGGAGCAGACGGCCTTCGCGGCGGGTGCTGAAGCCGGTGCCGGTGTAGCTGGATCGAACAATGGGGGGCCGCTTCGCGGCGGGCAGCGCCGCGGCAATCCGGTGGTCGTTGTCCAGGTGGCAGTGGATCACATCGTAGGGACGTCCGCGCAGAAAGCGGGCCAGTGCGCGGGCGTCAAGCACATTGAAGAACGGATTGTAGTGCTTGTCCAGGCGGAAGCGGAGCACGGGTTCGAGGCCGCGGTCACGGGCGGTTTCGACAATCTTGTTTGGAACATCCGGGCGGCCGGGCGCGCAGGCAAAATCAACATCGACCCCCAGTTCGCGCAACGCCAAACATAGATTCAGCGCCGGCTCGGCCGGACCAGTCCACTTGCTATTGCTAAACAGGTGCAGGACCTTCACTGGAAACTTCCGCGTCGGTGTCCACCGGTGTGCATCGGTGGCAAGAAGCAGGGTTAACAGCCGCCGATACACACCGCTGCACACCCATAAATGCTTCGTGATAACCGAGGGTCAATGGCCAAGTGTTCGACTCAGGCCGCATCTTCGGCCACTTCATCGAATTTCACTGAGACGAGTTGGGAGACGCCGCGCTCTTGCTGGGTGACGCCGAAGAGCGCGTTGGCCCGGGCCATGGTCTGCTTGTTGTGGGTAATGATAATGAACTGGCTGGAGGACGAGAATTCATCGACCATCGAAAGGAAGCGCCCGATATTGGCATCGTCCAGGGGCGCGTCCACTTCGTCGAGGACGCAGAAGGGGCTCGGCTTCGCGCTGAAGATGCTGAAGAGCAAGGCGATGGCGGTCATGGCCTGTTCGCCGCCGGAGAGCAGTGAAATGGTCTGCGGCTTCTTGCCCGGCGGGCGCGCTTCAATCTCGATGCCGCACTCGAGCGGGTCGTTCTCGTCCACGAGGTAGATGCGGGCCTGGCCGCCGTTGAACAGGCGGCGGAAATAATTCTTGAAGTTCTCTGAGACCAGGCGGAATGTCTCGAGGAACATTTCCGTGATCGTGACGTCGATCTTCTGCACGACGGAGAGCAGTTTCTCGCGGGCCGTGCGCAAGTCTTCTTCTTGAACCCGCAGGAACTTGTCGCGCTGCTCGAGGGCCTCATATTCCTCGATGGCCATGAGATTGACCGTGCCGAGACGCTGCAAGTCTTTCCGGTGCTCGGCTATCAGCTTTTCGCGTTCTTCCTCGTCTAGTTCGTCCGTTCCCACTTGTTCTTCGCTGAGTGAGGCAAGGGCAAGGTTGTATTCCTGCAGGATGCGCTCTTGGAAGAAGGCCACGCGGTCCTCCTTGTGGCCGAGATCCAGTTCCAGGCGGTGCACCTCCTTCTGCGTCACGTTCGTTTTCTGGCGGAGGTCTTTGAGGCGCGCTGTGATTTCGTCCGTCTTTTCAATCAGCTTATGCTGCTGCTGCTGGGAATCCAGCACTTTCTTGTGCGCTTCTTCCTTGGTCTCGCTCAGGGCATGGGCGCGCTCGACGTTGTCGGCAATCTGGTTTTCCAGGTCTTTTTCCTGCGCCTTCAACTGCTCCGCCAGCGCCGCGCGCCGTTCGGCTTCCTGCAGGGCCTCGCCGTGTTCACGTTCTTCGCGCAGGCGATTCCGTTGGGCTTCGTCCACACTTTGGGTGAGTCCCGCCAGGCGCACGCGCAGATCGGCCAGTTCATCGCCGCACTTCGATTGGTCCAGTTGCGCTTGTGCCGCGCGTTCCTGCGCCTCGGCCATCCGGCGCTGGAGCGTTTCATCATCAGTCGCGATACTGGTGATGCGTTCCTGCGCGGCGTCGCGGCGTGATTCAATCTCGGCACGCTGCGCCAGAAGCTGGTCGCGGCTTTCCGCGAGTTGCGCGGAGGTCTGGCGCAGGCTCTCCAATTCCGTACTCAGGCGCGCAACGGCAACGCCACCTTCGCTGACCCGCTTGCGGTATTGGCCTTCCTGTTGTTCGAGTGTCTGGATCTCCGCACCCAGGGCCTTGACCGTGTCCGTCAGGCCCAGCGCCTCGCGCGCCAGCGCGTTAATCTTGTTGGTCAGGCCGGAGACCGTTGTTTCAAGCTCCTCGATCTCGGCACTCCGCCCGAGCAGCCCGCGGCTCTCATGCTTGGTGCGCCCGCCCGTGACGGCGCCCGCCGACGAGACGACTTCTCCTTCAAGCGTGACCAGGCGCGGGAAACGGCGTTCCGACCGCGCAATCCGAATGGCATCGTCGATGGTCTGGACGATGACCGTGTTGTACAGGAGGTACTCGACCGCCGGCAGGATGTGCACATCGCATTGGACGTAGTTGATGGCCTTGCCAATGACGCCGGGCAGCCCCTTGAGCGCATCGGTGTCGTCCTGGCTGCTGCTGCGAATGGTGTCGAGGTGTCGAGTGGAAGGAACGTGACGCGGCCCGCGCGGGTTTCCTTGAGGAAATTGATGGCCGCCTTGGCGGCGTCGGCATGCTCGCAAATAACATTGTTGATGTTGCCGCCCAAGGCTGCTTCAATGGCCTGCCCGTACTCTTTCTCCGTGCTGAGGAGATCGCCCACGGGTCCAATGATGCCATCAATATTCGCCAGGTTCTGTTGTTTGGCCAGCATGATGGCGCGCACACCGGTCGCGAAGCCTTCGTAGCTGTCGCGCAACTCGCGCAACGAACTCAGGCGCGCGTCCTGGCTGCTCTTCTGCTCGCGCAAGCCCTGCCACTCGCGATTGATCGCTTCTAATTTCTGGTTGAGCTGCTGGCGCCGTTCCTGTTGTTCCTGGCGTTTCTGGACGGTGTCCGTGAGCAGTTTCTGTTGTTCGCTCTCGGCTTGTTGCGCCGCCTGCAATTGTGCATCGAGTACTTCATGGCGCTCGGTCTGTTGCGCCTGGCGTTGATAAATCACCTGAAGCTGCGCGTCAAGCTGCTCCAGCCCGGCCGCGGTCGATTCCAATTCTGATTGCGTCCGGTTGCGATTGCTCAGCGCCTCCATCGTGCTGGCGCGCACCTCTTCCAGATGCTGGCCAGCCTCCTGCACGCGCGCCTGCGCCGCGTTGTACTCGTCCTGCTTGCGCGTCAAATCGGCTTGGGCCGCGTCGATTTCCGCCCGCAGCGCCTGGGCGCGTTCGTCGGTGTGGCCTTGCGTTTCGAGGATCTGCGTGGCCCGCTCCCGGAATTCCGCGCTTTCGCGCAGGGCCTGTTCCTGCTGCTTCCGCGAAAAATCGATCTCCTTCCGGAGCAGCGCAATCTGGTTCTCGATCCGCTCCATCTCGGCATCGACCTGATACTCGCCGTCACGCCGCGCCATGAGCACACGCTCGAGTTCAATGCGCTTCAGGTTGAGTTCTTCCAGGCCGGCCTCGCGTTTGGTTGTTTCCGTCGACGCTTTTTCATAGGCGTCCTGGGCCTCGGCGTATTGCTCTTTCAGATCGGCGATTTGCCCCGTCAGTTCATTAAAACGCAGCCAGGCATTGCGGATTTCCAGCGCGCGCAGCGCCTCGGTCAGTTCGCGGTGTTTGATCGCCGCATTGACCTGCCGCTTCAGGTTGCGCATCTGCCGCTCGACCTCGCCGATGATGTCATTGAGGCGGAGCAGGTTCTGCTCGGCGGACTCGAGCTTGCGCATGGCAATTCGCTTGCGCGATTTGTACTTGATGATGCCGGCGGCTTCTTCAAAAAGGTAGCGCCGGTCTTCCGGTTTGGAACTGAGCACGAGATCGATCTTGCCCTGGCCGATGAGGCTGTAGGCGTTCGTCCCGATGCCGGTGTCCATGAACATTTCCTGGATGTCGCGGAGCCGGCAGGGCGCATTGTTGATCAGGTACTCGCTCTCGCCAGAGCGATAAACACGGCGCGTGACCTGGACTTCGGCGAAATCAACGGGCAGTCGATTGTCCGAGTTGTCGAAGCGGAGCGTCACCTCGGCCATGCCGGTGGCCGGACGGTTTTCGCTGCCGTTGAAGATGACGTCCTGCATGTGGCTGCCGCGCAGGGCCTTGGCGCTTTGTTCTCCGAGCGACCAGCGCAGCGCGTCAAGGATATTGCTCTTGCCGCAGCCATT
>JACPGD010000228.1 GCA_016182645.1 Candidatus Hydrogenedentota bacterium
GGACCGCCGGGGGCGGGGATTCGGACAAGGAACCGCTCATATGGCGATCCTTATTCTTCAACGGGTTACGCCGCGCTTCCTTAGCAGCCGGTTTGGGTCGTGGTAAGTCTAATGGCCGCCTGCACGCTGGACCGGCTCGCGGGTACGCTCGCCCGCCCGCAAACGGTATCAGCGTTCCGATGCGTGGCGATGCGTTCATTGCTTTGCGCTCCTAGCCCCGTGCTGGGTATAATTCAAGTCCCCTCCCGTGCCGGAGTGGCGAAATTGGCAGACGCACCGGACTCAAAATCCGGCGATAGCGATATCGTGGGGGTTCGACTCCCCCCTCCGGCACCATTTTTTTGTGTGGTGATTGCCAAGTGGCCCGCGACGGTTCAGGAGTGTGCTCGGGTGTCATGGATCAGTCGTCTCTTGTTCTGTGTCTTCCTCTTTAGTGGCGTCATGGATGCGTTCGACGCTGCCACGTGAAGGTGAGGGCGAGGGTGAAGGTGATTCGATCTCGCCATTCAACTGTGAACGAACGCTTGCACGTTTCAGCGAATTGCTCGGCGACGTAGTGATTCTGGCGCTTCTGTCGTTGTTGACCAGCCTCGGAACGAAGCGCGTCTTCTGATTCAACTGCGGGGTTTGGGGTTATTCCGGCGGGGCGGCGACCGGTGCGCGATCGAGGGGGGTGCCGCGCTTACGTTGCGCCTGCACCACGAGATAGCTGCCCCACAGCAGCATGGCGGTGCCCAGCCATTGCACCGGCGCCATTTTCTCGTCCGGCCAGATCAGCAGTGCCAGAAAATAGGTAATTAACGGGCCGATCAGCGTGATGCTCGTGGCGAAGGCGGAACCAAGATGCTTTTGCCCGTAGTGAAACGTGCAGTGTGCGATCGCAATGGGGAACACGCCCGAAACGAAAGCAAGCAACGTGCTTTGAATCGATGCCTTCCAGACGGTGTCCAGGTCGCCCGCCACGCAGGCCACAACGGCAAAACCCACCGTCGAGTGAACGGCAACCACGGTGAACATGGGGACCGGGTGCGTGCGCATAACGAGGTGTTTGCCCCAGACCGCATAGATGGCCCAGCCCAGCGCCACAACGATCAGCAGGAACGTGGCAAAATCGTAGCGCGGCAGCAGGCTGGCCGCGGAGTGGGCCGTGACGATGGCCACGACGCCGAGGATGCCAAGCGCAGTGCCTCCCAAATAGTACGCACTGCGGATGACCGCGCGTTCCTCGCGAAAGAACAGGAAACTGAAGAGGATGACGAACGCCACCTGCAGTTTCGTGATCAGATTGGCCTGGGACGCCGTCGTGTGGTAACAGCCGATGGTCCAGAGAATTTGATCAACCACATTTACCGCAGCCAGACCCAGCAATCCCCGCGGGCGCCGGAACAGTGCCACTGTCTCCTGGCCAAAGAACCACAGGCTGTAGGGAACCAACACCACAAGACTGCGTGTAGGGGTCGTATACCCCGCTTAACCACCGCATGAATATCGGGGAAAGCGCCCAGCCAAACGCGGCCACAAAGATCCCCGAATAGGCAAGCAATCGCGTGTTCATGGACCCTACGCCCTGCCGCCGGCAGGCCTAGGTTTCAGCGCTGCGCTGCAAGAATTCATCCACGGCCTCCGCCAGTTGCTCCAAGGTCGCGGGGGCCGGCAGAACGTTGGCCCCAGTTGCTTTCCGTTCGTCAATTCCCTCCGTATGCACCCGGTCCAGTTGGTCCAATAGCGCACGGCGCAGGCGGCGCCGATAGATCTTCTTCGCAGGATCGTCCTGTTCAAACCCGAGCACGCTGGTGGTCGTGAGCGACGATCCATCATCAAAGTGGCTGAAGAACTCCTGGCCCGCCGGCCCAAATTGCGTGAAGTACATGACCAGGACCCGGTCCGCCTTGGCCCGCGTGTAGGCGCGCATAAGCATGTTGGGCATTTCCTCCACCATCAGGTTGCCCATGACTTGCCAGCCATACTGCGCGGCGCCTGTATCGGCGTTCTCGAAGACGGGGGCCGCGCCGGGACCAAGGGGATCCAATGTCTTGGCGATGAAAGTGCCGGATCTCCCCCTCAGAATTGTCTGCTCATTCCCCTTCGAGCCGAAGGCCTCGGTCATTTCCGCTTGATAGCGCGGCGACGACAGCCCGAATCCCCCCAAATCGAAACTGAAATCTTCTTCCTCGTCCACCACTGGCACCATGGGCAGCAGCTCTTCGTAGCGCATCTGAAAGACGTGGCGAGCAAGTTGTTCCAGCGTGGCGCCTGTGCCTTCCGGGATGAGCCTCAACCCCTCCCGCCTCACTTTGGATTCGGTAAACAGCACATCATCGAGGACGCTGTCCAAGACCGCCTCGGCCTCGGCCTTGTCTCTGGCCTCAATGCTCTTCGCTCCGTCGATGCTTATTGAAAACGCCAACAACTCGCTGGCCTCCTCACGCGACAGCGCCGGCCAGACCGCCTTAATCTCCCAGTTGCCCTTCTTGATGGCGCCGGACCAGACTTGGCGGCCTTCCTCGTCCGCGTCTTCGTCCGAGAAGTACATCTCGAGCCGCGCCCCTTCCGGCAGTTTAGTGAGGGCCGGCCCGAGATCTTTCAGCCATTGCATCAAGTCCCAGCGGGCCATCGTCGCCAGAAAACCGATACGCAAGCGGTCCTCGTCCCAGTGGCAGCGCGCGGCTGCATGATTGGGGAACCAGCCCTGAAGGTCACTCTCCTCCACGCCATCCACCACAATTTCACAATTGACGCTGTCATTACAGTAGAAGGGGACACGGTACACTTGCCACAATTTCTCCAGCCGGTGCGGCAACGGCTTCCCCTGCCAGGCGGCCGGGGCGCAGTCCTCCATCATATCCACAACATTCACCGCTTCCGGCGGCGATCCGAGTTCGCAGGCAGCGGGTGGTTCGGGTTTGATCAGATCATGCGCCGGCAGACCCATGGGGCACCGTGCGGGCTTGCGCGCTTCCTGCACTTGAAGCATGTTGTGGTCCATGGGCGGCAGCGTCAGCGCTTCGCCGGTTCCGAGCGGCGCCAATTGAATGACAAATCCCACCGGGGGTTGTTCCTGGACCTCTGGGCCGTCCTTCTTCTCACCTTCCTCATCGAACTTTGACCGCAGCCACGCCCGCACTTCCTCCGCTGGGCGCGTGGCGCGGAACCACTGGCGCAGGTCCACTGTCTCATCGGCCATGCGCAGGTGCCATTCCCCGTTGACGCCCGGCAACTGACTGTAGACGGTGACCCGGTAGTCGCCGGCGGGAACTTCGACTAGGTGGGCAAATTCGGAGTCCGGGTCCGCGTCGAACAGGAAATCGGTCCCGGCACAAAGCGCAAAGGCCCCATCGGGGATGGCCAGCTT
>JACPGD010000229.1 GCA_016182645.1 Candidatus Hydrogenedentota bacterium
CGCATGATCTGCCCCACGGGATTGAACTGGCCGAGACGGCTGATGATGTCGCGCTCGATTTCGTGGAATTGGCGGCGTTTGGCGGCGGGGTCGAAGCCCAGCGGGCGGGCCTCGTAGTAGGCGCGGTCTACCGGCGGCTGTTCCTTGCAGGCCTTTTCAAAAAAGGCGTCTTGCACGCACTGGTCCCATTTGATCGCATCCAATATGCGGATGGGCCGTTGCGCCTCGACAATGCGTTCGCTCAATTCATAAAGCGTGCGCTGGTAGGTTGCAATGTGTTCCGCCGTCGCCAATTCCTTGTTTCCTCAGCTTTCACATACAATTAACCGAATAATACCCGGTTATGCACATTTTTTCATACTGCTGCCGCCCCTGCTGAAAGCAAGCGGTCTTGCCCGAAGTGCGCTGTGAGGCCGTGGCCGCATTCTCTTGCTGTTATGTGGGCCATGGTTTAGAGTAGACACATGAAGACCTCGATCTACTTGGAAACCTCGATCATTAGCTATCTGACAGCTCGGCCAAGCGCCGATCAAGTTACGGCCGCATGCCAAAAAGTGACAGAGGCATGGTGGGAAAAGAGGCGGAAAGAGTATGCTCTATTTACGTCACCGTTGGTGATTACCGAAGTTTCGGCCGGTGACCCAGAGGCGGCTGCCCGTCGCTTGGAAGTCTTGAGGAGCATTCCGCAGTTGCATGCCACCGACAGCGCCAGGCAACTAGTTGAAATCTTGATCGCGTCCGGGGCACTTCCTTACAAGGCACGGGCGGATGCACTCCACATTGCAATCGCAACAGTACACCGCGTGGACTACTTACTCACTTGGAACTGCCGCCATATTGATAATCCGGCAACAAAGCCCCTGATTCGGGCGACGTGCGAGAAGGAAGGCCACATGTGCTCTGAAATCTGCACGCCCCTGGAAATGATGGAGGTGCAACAGAATGGCAAATGAGATTCTTGAGGAGATTTGGCGCACAAGAGATGAATTGGCCAAGCGTTTCAATTACGACCTCGATGCCATGATCGCCTTCTTGCGAGAAGTGGAGTGTCAGCCTGGCTCGCAAGTCGTAAACCGTGAAGAAACACTTTCCCAAGCAGGATCACGGGAGACCAACGGGCGCTGATTCTTCCAATAGGGTTTTTTAGCGTGACTGTTGGAGAAAGGCGAGGAGGTCGGCGAAGGTTTGGGGCATCAATCCGGCTTCGAGTTCCTCGGGCATCATCGAGAGGCCCGTCGAGGTCATGGACTCGATGCGGGACCGCGGAAACACATGTTCAACCCCTCCCGCTTCGCGCAGGACCACTGTCTCATCGGTCTCTGACACAATCATCCCAGTCACGACTTGTTGCGCGAACACGTCCGCGTCATTGGTCTCAATGGTGAAGCTGATGAACTCGCCGTCGACGGCCGCGTTGGGATCGAGGATGTCGTGGAGGAGCGTTTCCTTGCTCTTGCGGAAGATGTCGGTGAGGTTGGGACCAACATTCGTACCTTCATCGCCGATAACGTGGCACTTGGCGCACGTGTCGAGATAGACCTGGTGGCCGCGGCCGGCGTCACCGGGGAGATCCAGCGCGGGACGAATCTTTTCGAGGGCCGCAGCCCGCGTGACGACGCCGGCGTCGTTAAAGAGCTTCTCAGCGCGGCGTTTGATGCTGTCATTCTCGGCCCAGCGCAACAGCACGCGGCGGCGTTCGAGGTCAAAGTTCATTTCGCCCAGTGCGATCTTGCCCGTCTCCAGCGCGGTCAGCAACCGGTCGTGATGCTCTTTGCGCCGGAGCAGCATATTTCCGGCGGCGGCCCGCACCGGCGGCCCCAGGGCTTTCCACATTCCAATCAAACGATCGGCGATTTCAGAGGACCCTTCCTGCACCAGTTGATCGATGGCCGCCTGTTGTACTTCGCGCGGATGGCGCGTGGCCAGCAATACGAACAGGAGGTCCTCGCGCTCGGAAAAAGGCGCAAGCGCCAGCAATTGCAGCCATTGAACGCGGTCGTCCACGGCGCGGGCAGGATCCGCGACGGCGTCGCGCGCTTCGCGCAGGAGGGCTTGCTGGCGTGCGGTGGACGGCAGATCGAGCAGGTTGCCCAGCCGCCAGGCCGCCTGCACGACGGTGAGCGACTCGGCGTTCAGAAACGCCGTCAGTTCGCCCGCAAGAACATCACGCTCCGGCCAGGCCTTCACCTCGGCGGCCCGCGGCCCGAGGGTCCGCTCGAATCCGCGAAGGGCCTCGGCGGCGGCTGGCTGCTCCACCAGGTGTTGCTCCCGCAAGAGGACGAGCAGTGCCCGCAATGTCTCCCCGGACGCCGTCCGGCCGGCTTGCTCTGCAAGCGCCGCGATGAGCGCGGGCACTCCCTCTTGCACGCACACTTTGGGGTCACGCAGCAGCGCAATCAGCAAGGGCATTGGGACGTCCGCGGCGGCCGCCAGTACGGCGCGCCTTGACCACTCATTGCTGGCGTCAGCGCCTGCAAGGCGGAAGAGCGCTTCGCCAATGCGGCCACGCCGGGCGGCATCCTCCACGCCGGCCGTGCTCAGTACGAGCGCCGCATACATGCGCACGCGCTGGTCTGGGTCCTGCTCTAGCGCAATCACCGCGTCGAAGACCTCTGGCGCCGCGAGGTGCTCTTCCGCCAGCAGGAGCGCGTTCTCTCGCACGCCAGGATGCTGATCCTGCAAAGCGTCCAGCAGCCGCGGGACCGAGAGGCGGTGCAGGCCGTGCAGCGTCCACAACGCATGCACGCGCGCCTGCGCCTGAGTAGAATTCCTGAGCAGTACCCCAAGCAGCTCCTCGGCGGTGGGGTCCTGCCATTCGACGAGCAGGCGCTGGGCCGTGTCCCGCCACCATTTGTTCGAATGTTCGAGCGCCTGCACGACGCGCGGCAAGTCGTTTCGTGGAAAGGCGGGTTGCACGCGCGACAGGCCGCCCTCCGGCACGATCCGGAAGAGCCGGCCTTGTTCCATGCCCGCGCGCAGATCCAAATCCTTCTCGATCTCGTCAGGAATCCATTCCGGATGCTCAATAACCGCGCGGTGCATGTCCACAACATAGTATGCGCCGTCAGGACCGACCGTGCCGTTCACCGGCCGAAAGGCGCGGTCGCGCGAGGCAAGAAATTCGACGCGTTCGCGGTCGCGCGAGGCGACGAACGTCGGGCCGCTTGGCACGAGCACGTCGCGGTGCAGGACATTTGCCACGACATCATTGACGAAGAGGCTCGCGGTGAAAGTTGCGCCGAACGCGCCGCCGGTATAGAAGGTGATGCCGCAGGCGCCGGAAAAATAGCCGGATTGCTCGGGATGGTTGACGCGCGTTTCCGGCTCGCCGAGGGCAAAGAGGCGGGCAGTACCGTTCGCTTCATGGTCCGAGATATTGTGCAGGGTTTTGTAGTTGATACCCGGGTGATTGGCCAGAAAGCGGCCCGGAAATACCAGATGACTGGCGTGCACCATGTTGTGCGTGCCAAAAACCCGGCCGAATTCATCTATGGCCAGGCCGAAACCGCCCGAAGACTGCCCGATGCGCTCGAAACGCTTGCGGTCGATGTCGATACGGAAATCATTCCAGCGTAGCGGCGTGGTCTCCGCGGGCCTGTCTGGCCAGTAAATTTCGCCGCCATTGCCGCCGCTGGCGCCATACACCCAGTTGTCGAGACCGTGGGTGAGGCCGTTGAAATTGTGTTGCGTGTTGCCGGTGTCAAAGCCGGACAGCAGCATTTCGCGCAGGTCGGCTTTATCATCGCCGTCGGTGTCTTTCACGAAGATAAGATCCGGTGGGGAGGCCACGAGCAGGCCGCCGCGCCAGGGCAGAATCGCGTCCGCGACGGGAAATCCCTCGGCGAAGACTATGCGCTGGTCGAATAAGCCGTCGCCGTTCTCATCCTGCAGTAGCAAAATGAAGCCGGACGTATCGCCAAAAGGATATCCCGGCATCTCGAGCACGAACGCGCGGCCTCTTTCGTCGAACTCGAGATCGACTGGATCAAGCACGACCGGTTCCATCGCCACGAGTTCCAGGGTGAAGCCAGGATGGATCTCAAAGTCCGCTAGAATGTCTTGCGGTGTGGGGGCCGCCGCGACCACACCCAGGAACAGCGCCGCTAGGGAAGAAGTCATAACACGCCCTTCATTTCAGGTTCACCACGCAGAAGAACAGACGGTAGAACAAGTGGCTGCACTCCCGCAACTGTGTCCCGCTCTGTGCTACGACCACCGGGGCGGTTCGAGAATCGTTTCGGTCAGGTGTGGATCAACGATGGCGCGAACAAGCTGGATGTCCGCCGGTGTGAGGGGTGGAAGACTCGCAAGGCGGGCGGTGTCCGCCACCTGCGCTTTCGATTCCGCGCCCACGACCAGCGGCGTGTTCAGGGTGCGGGCATAACGCATGGCGAGGGCGGCGGGCGCGTGCTGAATCTGCTGGGCAAGATGGTTCCATCGTAGCGATGCTTCGCGCGCTTGGGGCAGTTTGGCGGCGGCCGCCTCGGGCGGCAAGGTCAGCAGACCCTGCAAGTAAATACTGCGCACACAGGCCAGCCGGCCGCTTGCGCGGAGGTTTTCGAGCAGACCTTGCTCGGCAGCGCGCCGGTCCCAGGCATTGCACGGTACTTGAACGATTTCGACGTCCGGGTTGTCGAAAACCGGCGCGGCGTCCGCGAAGGTGCTGAGCGACACGCCAAGATGTTGAATCCGCCCGGCGTCGCGATAGCGGCACAGTGTCTCGCCCAGAGCGCCGTCCCAGTGCGCCAGCCATGCGGGCCGGTGCAGCATCATGCACCAGAGCTGATCGACGCGAAGGCGCTTGAGGGATGCTTCGATAGACGCACTGAGTTGCGTGGGGTCCAAGGGATCGAGGTTCGCCGACAGCTTCGAGGAGAGACACGCCGTTGCGCTCGCGCCCAGGTCCGCCAGGGCTTCTCCGAGCACACGCTCGCTGTCGCCGTAAGCCTGGGCCGTGTCAAAATGCCGGATGCCGCAGGACAGTGCCGTTTCCACAATTTCGCGCGCGTGCACCAGATCCGGTTGTCCCACGGTGTTCGCGATGCCGTAGGGCATCCCCAGTTGCACCGTCCCCAGGATGAGTTGGGGGACAGCTTCACCTTTCCACATGAACAACATCTCGAGGAATCCTGGATAAGGGACGGCAGGGACCACGGGGGCTAAGTGTACTGGGTGGAGCATCCCGTCTGCATGCCCTGTCCTCAAGGCAGGACTGGGCATGTCACCCATGTAATGGTCAGCAGATGCGACGGGGACGTCGCGTCTACTATCGGCGGCCGGGGATATGCGAGAATGCCCGGCAACCACGGGAGGAGATTCATGGAGCAGGGGATTTCGTTCGGCGGGCTGAACTATGCCGTGCTCCTGGTGTACCTGTCGGGCATGCTTTTGATCGGGCTGGTGGTTGCGAAGAAAGTGAAGACGACCGAAGATTTCTTCCTCGCGGGGCGCAAGATGCCCTGGCTGGCAGTGGCCATGAGCGTGTTCGCCACGATCACGAGCGCGATCACCTATATGGGCATGCCGGGGCTGGTGTACTCGGAAAACGTCTCCATCTATTTCGCGATCCTGATGCAGCCGGTCGTGGCGCCGTTCATCATCTACCTGTTTCTGCCCTTTTACCAGCGGCTGAACGTCACCACCTCTTATGAGTACATCTACAAGCGCTTCGGCGCGCCGGCGCGCTATTGCGTGTCGGCCCTGTTCATCTGTGCGCGCATGGGCTGGCTCGGTACGGTGATTTATGCACCCGCGCTGGCGCTCTCTGTAGTCACGGGCATGCCGCTCTGGCTGGCGATCCTGCTGATGGGCCTGCTCGCAACGGGGTACACCGTGATGGGCGGGCTGGCCGCGGTGATCTGGACGGACGTGGCGCAGTTTCTAATCCTGGTGGGTGGCGCCGTGATTGTCTGCGTGTCGCTGGTGTGGGGTGTGCCCGGCGGCATACCGGAGATCTTCCGGGTCGCCAGCGAAGGCGGCCGGCTGCATTTGCTCGAGTGGCGGCCCAGTCTCACCGAGATGACCGTCACCGCAGTGGCCTTTTCGTATTTCTTCAATTTCCTGCATGATTACGGCGTTGACCAAGTCACGGTGCAGC
>JACPGD010000039.1 GCA_016182645.1 Candidatus Hydrogenedentota bacterium
CCGGTATCCAGATCGCGCAGCGCCACGCCCGCCTCCTCGAGGTTTTGAAAGACGTTGTGCCGGACCTGTGGAATTCTATCTTCAATTTCCACGCCCACGGCCAAGTCTTCAAAGCGGCAATCGGCAATGACCGCATTGTCCACGGCCGTGCCGCGCACCTGGATGCCGGTTTCGGTGCGCGCGGGCGTCCCCTCGAAGGTGACGTTGCGCACCGTCATGGACAAGTTGTTGATCACGAGCAGCACGGGGGTGTTGCCCTGCTTGCTTCGCGAGAGCGACGGCAGCGGCGGCGTGATGTCCACGGCGCGGATCGTCACATTGACCACGGCGCCCGCCACGGCGCCCGTCACGGAACCCTCAATCACCACATCGCTGCCTGGTTCTCCCTGGAGGGTAATGGCGGGCGTCAGGACAACGTTTTCACGATACGTGCCGGCGCCAATCAGAACGGTGGCCCCGGCCGGGCTGCCGGTCACCTGCGCCAGCGCATAACCGATGGACGCATAGGGCGACCCCGGCCCGCCGCTGCCGGGCTGGTCCGAACCCGTGGCGGAGACGTACACGAGCGGGGCGGGATCATTGCGGTCGGTCGGAGAGGTCCCTCGTAGGAACTCTTGCAGATTGGTCAGACGGTCGCCGTCCGGATCAGCGTTTGCGTCATTCACCAGCGGGTCCAACTGATAGCGTGACTCAAAGGAATCCGGCAGGCCGTCGCCTTCGGAATCCACGTCGCCATCGCTCGTGCCCAGGCACGCTTCGGCGCAGGCATTCAGACCGTCACCATCGGCGTCGTCGCCGCCGGGCGCGCAATTGTCCACGCAGTCGTTTCCAACACCCCCCACGGTGATTGGCCCCAGAACCGCCGTATTGTCTGACTCGCGGTACTCACCCACGTCATTGCCCGAATCCGTGGTGACCACGAGGTAGTAGGCGCCCGGAGTTACATTCGGGACTACCACGGACGCGGACCGCGCGTAGACGCCGCCCGCAGCCACGATGGCCGGCCCCGGCTCGCAGGTCAGCGCGATGTCGCCGCCCGGGTCCACGTCGGGCGAGAAGGCCAGGCAGTCGTCAAACGTCGCCGCGGCCTGTTGGCGCCCGATGTTTGTCACTTCCCATTCCACCACCACCACTTCGCCGACTTGTGCTTGTCCGATTTCATTGGTGTCCGAAATCAAGAGGTTGGGACGATAAAAGAACAAGATTTGCCCGTTATTCGTCTCCGAAAACGCGACTTCCGTGTCCACATAGTTTTGCAGGGCGCTGAGATCGACGACGCTGTTGTCGCCATCGGCGGCTACGCTCGCATTCACGGGACTGACCAGCGTCTCCAGCATCGGGAATTGGACACTGCCCCCGTTCCAGGCCTGGACATACAGCCGCCGCAACGTTACGGGCATCTGCAGCACACTGAGCGCGCCGAACTCGATGGCACTGGCCGTGCCATTGGCGCGAAAGACGGTGTCCCGGTCGGTGGAGCCGGCATACGTACTCAACCCCGGCAGGCTGAGGCTGCCACCCGCCCCGGTGAAGAAGGAACTGCCCGTGGCGGTTTCGAGCGCGGTGAGCTCCACCGGCTGTCCGGTCACACTGAAACTTCCCGACGTGAACGCCTCGATGTCCGCGGCCGGCAGCACGCCCCCGTTGACCAGGTCCACATTCACGCGGTCGAGGTGCGTAAGGGCGCCCGGCTCCACGGCGCCGCCGTCCAAAGCGCGCAGGTATCCGTTCTCGGCGGTAGTGATATTGATGTCCACCAATTGCGGCGCCGCGACCAAGCTCAGGACGCCGTCGGCCTTGATGCCGGTTTTCCCGGAATCAATGCTCTCGATCAGCGGCAGCTGGATGGCGCCGCTGTTGAGCGCCCAGATAAACAGCCCGCGTCCATCCAGAGGCGGGACCAGTTCCGTCAGCGCGGGGAAATCCAGTTCCGCTCCATTGCCGCTGGCCTGAAAGTAACTGTCGATGTTTGCATTGCCGCCGGTGTAACTGCTGAGGGCCGGCAAGCGCAGCATGCCGCCAGCGCCGGCGAAAAACGAGCTGCCCGTGGCGTCCGTCAAGGCGGGCAAGGCCACGATCTGGTTGCTCACTGTCAGCGCCCCATAGGTAAAGGTGCTGAGCGAAGCCACCGGAAAAGTGCTGCTGCCGTCGAAACTCAGATTGACACGATGGAGCCGGGACAAATCTCCTGGCCTGAATTCGCCCCCATTGTTGACTTGAATATAGCCATTGTCCGTGGTCGTGGTGACGATCGTGTTCAATTCGGGAAGATTGAGCAGGCTGGAAGCGCCATCCACCTTGAACCCAACCTTTCCGGTGGGCACCTGCTCCAGCGCCGGCAAATCTATCCGGCCGCCATTCTGTGCCCAGACAAACAGCCAGCGGCCATCGGGCGGCGGCGTCAGGTTGGTCAAGACAGGAAAGTCAATGATCGCGCCAAGTCCAGTCGCGGTAATCCAGTGATCGTAGTTTTCATTTGCCCCGAGATAAGTGACCAGAACCGGGAAACGCATCACGCCGGCCAGTCCGGCGGCGAGCCAACTGCCGGTCAGGTTGGTGAGACTGGAAAACACTACTTCCTGCTGCGAAACCGAGAGCACCGCTCGCGTAAACGATGTAAGCGCGGCGGCTGGAAAGATCCCACCATTGGAAATGCTCAGGTCCACGCTGTCCAGGGAGGTTAACGTGCCTGGCCGGATTTCCCCGCCGTTCAACGCCTTGATACTTCCGTTTTCGGCGGTGCTGGTAATGATGCTCGAAAGTTGCGGCACATCGATGAGGCTGCCCGGACCGTCGGCTTTCAACTCGATTTTGCCCGAGGGCACCAGGGTCACTTCCGGCATCTGGATTTCCCCGCCGCTCAGCGCCGTGAGCAGCAGCCAGCGCCCGTCCGTGGGTGGTGTCAAGCCCGTCAGATTGGGCAAATCCAATACAGCGCCCGCGCCGCTAGCGGTGAAGTAATGGTCGTAATTCTCATCCTCCCCCGCGTAGTTCTCCAACGCGGGGAACCTGGCAACCCCCGCGGCGCCCGCCGTCAACCAACTGCCGTCCGCCAGGCTCAAATTCGTGAAGTCCACCGTCTGCTCCGTGACCGTAAGTACGGCCCGAGTAAACGTGGTCAGCGATGGGGCCGGAAATACCCCGCCGTCATTTAATTCAAGATCCACACTGTCGAGCTGGGTCAAATTCGCCGCCGGACGCACCTCTCCCCCGTTCGCAGCACGGATGCGGCCGTTCTGTTGAGTCGTGATGCTGATGCTGGACAGTGAGCGCGCATCCACCAGACTCGACGCGCCATCCGCCAACAGTTCGATCTTGCCCGAGGGCACCTCGTCCACGAGCGGCAGGGATATCAGTCCGCCATCGAGCGCCCAAAGGAAGAGCCAGCGCCCGTCGCCTGGTGGGGTGAGGGCCGTCAGTACGGGGAAGTCGAGCACCGCCCCGGGACCGTTGGCCGTGAGATAATGATCGTAGTTCTCCGCTTCGCCCTGGTAGGAGGCCAGCACTGGGAAATGCATCACTCCACCCAGCCCCGCGCTCATCCAACTGCCCGTCGCGTCGTCCAGGTTCGAAAACGTGACCGTTTGGCGCGTGACCGATAAGACCCCGTGCGTGAACGCCGTCAGGGCCGCGGCCGGAAAAACGCCCCCGTTGTTGAACGTCAGATCCACCTTGTCCAGTTGGGTCAACGCGCCGGGCCGCACCTCGCCCCCATTCGAGACCACGATTTGGCCATTCGACGCCGTGCTGTTGAGGATGGACGTCAAGCTGGACACATCGACGAGGCCGGTGGCGCCCTCGGCTTGGAGGCTGACTCTGCCGGAGTTGATCTCCGTGAGGGCATCCATGATCAGGGTGGCGCCGCCGAAGGCCCAGAGGTGTAGACGTTGGCCACTTATGGGCGGGAAGACGCTGGTGACACTGGACAGGTCGATGGCGCTGCCCGCCCCCTCGGCGCGAAAATAGATTTCGGCTGCCACCAACCCCGCGGAATAGCTGGTCAGTTGGGGCAAACGGAGCGTGGCGCCGCTTTGCGCGTTCAGGTGCGCGCCGTCGATATTCGTGGCCCCGTCGGCCCTAAACTCCACGCCCGCGCCGGCCGCTATCAGATTGGCGCCCGATGTCATCGTGAACGCGCCCGTCACGGCCGAATTTCCGCGGACGATGAGATTTCTACCTTGGACCACCAGGTTCTCGGCACACTGGAGGCTGCGCACGTCGGCATTGGCCGCGCTGACCGTAATGGTGAACGTGCCGGAGGGCCGATCAATCACCACGTCGTCTAGGAACGTGGGCACGGCGCCCGAATCCCAGTTGGCCGCATCGGACCACAGCCCATCTCCATCGGCAACCCATTGCACCGCCGCACCTTGGGCGGCGCGCGGGAACAACAGGAACAGCCCCAGGGCCAGGCAGCAGGGTTGCCGCCAGCGCAAGAACCTTTCAGCCATCAGTAACACCTCACCACGCAGCATCTTGAACAAGGGCGTCTCCCCCACCTGCCGGGAAGGCTAACTCCCACCCGGAATGCGGGCTTGGAGATTATACCAGACCAAGGCCCAACCCTTCCGCCCTCCCACCAACTCCTCGCCGCCCCATTCCCCAGTTCGCATTCCCCCGCTCCCCCTCTTCATTCCCATACTTCCCGTACTTCCCATACTTCCCACCCCAAAGGCTCGCCGGCGGCCTATTAGCCGAGTGATGCCGCCGGGGGTGATGTGCTAGGCTGAATAAGGCCGAAGGAAGACGACAATCTCTCCCAGAAAGGCGGCGCGTCGAAGATGTCATTTCGCAAAGCCCAGGCAGTCCTCCTGCTGGTGTTGCCGCCGGTGCTGGCGGCCTGCCGCCCGGCGGTGTCCCCTGGCGGGGTGGACACGGCGGCAGCGCCCTCTCCCGCGCCGCCTTCAGCCGGCACGCTGGAACCGGCGCCCGCGCCGCCCCCGCCGCCGCCCCAGATCCCCACGGCGGCCGCGCCGGAGACGCCCCCGCCCTCGCTGCGGAACAAGCTTGTTCCGCCCGCGCCGGCGCCCTCTGACAGCGGACTTTCGCGCGAGGTCTTCGCACGTGTTCGCGAGGGGATGAGTTACGACGAGGTCGCGGGGATCCTCGCGGGCCAGGGCGAGCGCCTCTCTTCGGGCGCGGCGAAGAGCGCGATCTACCAATGGACCGACGCGCAGGGGTCCAGTTTCATGGCCAAGTTCGAAGACGGCGCGCTTGTCCGCAAGAGTCTCCTGGAGAACCCGAGCGGAAGCGTTGCAGCGGCGCCAGACACTTCCCCGCTGCTTTCCGAGAACATTTATGGCCAGATCCAGCCAGGAATGACTTTCGAGGAAGTCCGCGCGCTGGTGCCGGTCCCGGCCGATGTCATCAGCGACAATCACGTGGACGTCGCCGTCTACATGTGGACTGATTCCAGCGGCGCCCGGTTCTTCGCCAAATTCGAGGACGGGAAACTCGCGCGCAAGAGCGTCGTCACCGTCCGCCCCCTGGCCCCATCCACACCCGAAGCCGAAGCGCCCGAGGCCGCTCCCCGCGACGAAACTCCCCCAACGGAAACTGCCCCCGCGGGCCAGGAAGTTGCTGCCAACGCACCGCCCCCCGCGCCGGCAACGGGCGCTCCCGCTGGGGAAGCGCCTTCGGCAGGCGTACCCAAAGAGAGTGCGGCGGTGGAACCCGAGGCGCTGGAGGAACCCGCAAGCCCCAGCACCCCGGAGGAAATATCGCCCTCTCGCGTTCGCGTGACCGGCGCCGCGCGCCGCGAACGCCAAGCCCAGGTGGTCAGCACGGGCACACCACCGGCAGGCTCGTTCAAGCCCAAGGCCGATGTTCCGGAGCATCCTTTTAGTCTGCGCTCTGGCGTTTATGAAGTCCGCATTAACAACCCCAGCACTTCCGCCGTGAAAGTGGGCCTCGGCGCGGGCAAACGCGGCAAGGAAGTCACCATCCCGCCCGGGGGCGCCCGCTCCGTGTTCGTGGGCCAAGGCGCCTATGCTCTCCACTTTGTTTACCGGGACGCCCCCTATACGCTGTACCAGGGCGGCGAGATCGCCGTCGACGGCCAGTTTCAGACCGACACGGAAGTCACGCTCTCGCCGGATGGCCCCGATATTGGGCCACTTAATGTAACACTGGAATAATTAGGAATTAGGAATTAGGAATTGGAGAATCGGGTGTCTTGGAGATCAGAAGCCACGCGAAAAAACAAGAAGAAAAGCCGCCTGCGACGTAACCATTCAGTGGTCGGTGGCGCAGCCAGGGGCGTAGCTCATTTCTGATGCGGAAAGCCGTCATTGCGAGGAGATTCCTCAGTTTCGATGTGTCCATGTTCACCGTCAGACCGGCTGGCAAATGAACTGGATTGCGGAAAGTGGGCATTTTTCAACCTAATTCCGGCAGTTGAACACATTCTGGAAACATGGGTGGCAGCTTTAATCCCGCGAAGCGCGGGATTGAAGATATGATGAGAATGCCGGGTCCTTAACGCAGTACGATAAAATCGTCTGCAGGTCTTTTAACGCACTCGAAGTGCAAGAGAAAGGAACCCGGCAATGAACGAGTATAGCATGACGA
>JACPGD010000230.1 GCA_016182645.1 Candidatus Hydrogenedentota bacterium
TGGTGCACGTTTAGGCCGGCGTTGCACTGTCCCGTCCGGCACAGAGGCCGGACGCTACGGAAGCTGGAATTCATCTTCCATCGAGAGAAAGCGCCGAACGCCATGCAGTGCCTGGTGTCTCTGGGAATCATGGGGATCGGCTGGGCTCCAAAACGCTAAAAAGAAGGAGTGGCACGAGCGAGATGCCCGTGCCACGGAAAGAGCCGATTGTTGTTGTTGCGGGAGGGAGAACTCTAGCTGTCCTTTTCGATGAACCCGTGGTAGAGACCCATGTAGTAGGGCAGCAGGTAAACCGCGCCGCTGGCGAGGCCCTGGCCTTGTCCACCGTAATCAAGGTCCCACGGGTCGGTGTTCCAATGGTTGAAGAAGCGGTCCTCGATCGGGATCACTTTGCCCGTGTTGATGCGGGACCCGCGGCGAATCTTCCTGGGCGGCGCGTCCGCCGGGTCGCCGTACTGCTGGCGGCGCAACGGCAAGATGTCGAGACGGTGGCTGTTTTCGTGGCCCCAGTTCATGCGGTCAAGAGGAAAGCCTTTCAACGTGCGGAGGCTGTCATCGAGCCAGCCATGCCACGGTTCAATCGGATAAGAACCGAAGGTGCTGGTGTAACTCTGGCCCAGCCCAAAGGCGGCGTAGGCAAAGTTGAAGAAAGGATTCATTTCGGGCTGTTCGAGGGCATATCGCGAATAGAACGAGTAGCGCATCAGGTTGCGCATGCTCTCGTCCTGCGGCATATAGGCGAGCAGGTTATAGTACGACATGATCGCCATTTCGTCGTCTGACTGGTTGCTTGATCCCACGCCCAAATGGATCTTTGTCACCATCGCATTGAACAAGTAGTTGTGCTCGTTCGCCAGCGTCATGAAGTGGTCCAGATACTTCTGGTCGCCGGTCATGTGGTGCGCGACCGCGAGGTAGGACAGCATGCTGAGCGACTTCAGGCCGCGCTCGATCCACCAGTTGGGATCATGGTTGAGCCCCTCCGGGCTGTACTCGCCCCAACGCGTGACCGTACCCGTGTGATCGACCAGGCGGTAGCCGTGATCGATGAGATGATCGGTGAGGTCACGGACGACCTGGCGCACGGCCTCTTTCTCTTCTTCCGTTTCGCACGCGAGGTCGTAGTAGCGCGGGTAGAAGAAGTAGTGTCCGTCGAGTTCGTCGGAACTGGTGTCGCTCTTCCAATACCACTTGCCGTCGGCGCTTTTCGGCCAGCGCGGCTCATAGGCCTTCCAAATCTTGTCGCCCTCGGCCTGCTCCTTCTGATCGCGTTCCAGGCGGCCAAGGTTCGGATCTTCCGTGCCTTCCACAGGCAGGATGGTCCGCGCGACATACCCCTTCGGCGCGGGATGTTCCCCGCCCTGCGTGACGGTCTGCAAGAAGCGCAGGGCTTCGAAGGCCTTCTTCGCATGCTCTTTCAAGGCGGGGTCTTTCGTGGCGGCATAGCCAAAACACTCGCCCGCGCCGTACATGCTGGTCCAGAGGCCGTCGTTGTCACTGTCGGTGTAGATAATGTTCTCGGGACTCGTGTCGCCCGGCGTCTTCAGTGAAACTTCGGAGACGTAACCGTATTCGGTCCGTTTGATCTTCTCCATCTCCTGTTCATAGTGCTGGGCCTTTTGCCAGAGCGTCATGGGACGGCGCTCGATCAGACCGACGCCCCCAGCGGTCGCGAACCAGGCATTGCCGCTGGCATCCACGGCAATGTCGCGCACCTCGTCATTCGGCAGCCAGAGCAGGCCCTGGCGATACTGGAAATCACCTTCGCCCGCGCCTTCGGGCAATCCTTTTTTTTCCTCCTTCGCCGCTCCGCCAGCAGGTGCGGCAGGCGCGGCCGCTTCAGCGGCGGACGCAGGGACGGGAACCGTGTTTGGTTCGAAGCGGATGGCGCCTTTTTTCGTGCCAAACCAGACGACGCCGTCGGGCCCGCTTTGGGCGCAGGTAAAGTCGTTGAAGGGCAGACCATCCGTGCCTTCGTAGAACTTCCAGTTCTCACCAATGCGGCAGGCGGCGCCAGCCAGCGTACAGAACCACAATTGCCCGGCACTGTCGAAGGTGATTCCGCGTACATCGGCGGAACTCCAGATCCGGCCTTCGCCGTCCTTCACCGTCATTGGCTGGAGCAGGTAGTAGTTGCCAGGTGCAGAACCAGAGAACAGCCCACCCACGGACGCGGCGACAACTTGATGCAACTCCGGGGCCGCGGCGGGATCCGGCTCGACGAAATGCAGGGTACGCCCCGCCCCAATCGAGATGGTGTCGGGCGCCTTGACGATGGCGGCGACGGTGGCGCGCTGATCTTCAGCGACCACAGCCCAGGCGCCGTTTTCGAATTTGGCCATCCCAGCATCGGTCGTGGTGATGTAGACGACGCCGCTCGGATCAATGCCGATGGCACTGACGTTGTCGGACGGCAGTCCTTGCGCCATTGTGTACTTCGTGGCCACTTCCTGGGCGTACTGTCCCACCTTCGCCGGCGCGGTGTCACACCAGACGGGCGCGCTGAACGCCACCGCGGCCGCGGCGAACAGCCGAATGTATCGTGCGAGGTTCATGATGTCTCCCGTTCTTCGTTGGTTGTCGGGTTTGGATGTTTCAGAAGGGCCGGTTCCAGCGGCGGAACACCCCCGGCCCGGACGAAGCCCAAATACGAATTTCAGGTTATAGCACAACAACGACTCCCCCTGAAAACTGCGTGCGCTTTCCCCCGAATGGCGCGGCAATAAAGATGCCGGTAGGGACCATCAGTAGGGGAACGGGGCTGGAATCCCCGGCTACGGCATGATACTACCAGCGGGTCTTGACCTTCAATCGGCGACGTGTCAGATCGATGGCCAAGCCCTTGACCCCCGTGGCACGGCCCTCGGGATCCCGTTGCACCTCGCCAAGGATAAGGAGTTCGACCGGCCCGCCGTCTTTTCGTTTGTGCGTGACGACGTAGCCATAGCAGGCCTTGTCGGCGAGGGCTTCGTTGAGGCGGGCGAGGTCCAGGCGCGCTTGCTTATCATCACTCAGCATCATGATCGACTGTCCGAGCATTTCCGCGGGCTGATAGCCATAGACCGCTTGCACGGCCTCGTTGACGTACGTAATCCTGCCCGCCATGTCCACGGCCCAAACCACTTCCGAGAACTCGGCGGGAGCGTTGCGCACGGGTCCAGCCGCCGCGCCAGAGAGGGACGCTTCAGAGATTTCGCTCGCAGCCACGACAGTTCCCATGACTTCTCCCGCTTCGTCTTGTAAGACAGCCATGTTGATGTGCAAACGCAACGGGGAGCCATCGCTCCGCACATGGGTGTTCTCATAGGCGCAGGAGGGCAAGCCATCCAGCACGTTCCGCATGGCCTCGAGATCGGCGTGCCCCGCATCGCCATTGGCAAAGGCGGCAATCGGCTGGCCCAGCATCACCTGGGCGCTGAGACCATACGCCTGTTCCGCCGCGGGATTGACGAAGGTGATCTGTCCCTCCCTGTTCAACGCCCAGATAATGCCGCCCATCGACTCGACCATGAAGCGGTACTGTGGCGATTCCCCGAGATCGTCCAGCACCGTGGCCTTCAGGGCGGGGGGCGCCGCCGGGATCGCGGCGCCCGCATAGACGGAAAGCAACTGCCCCAGCACCTGCACGAAATTCTCTTCATCCCGCTGCCAGACACGTTCCTGCCCGGCCGATTCAAAGAGCAGGATCGCCTTTACCGTCTCGGCCTCGATAACCGTCGTGAAAAGGGCCGAGCGGCAGCCGTTCGCTGCCAGCAAAGCGGCCGGGCGCGTGCGCGGGTCGGTCATCACGTCTCGCACGGCCAGGACGGGATCAGATTCCAGCGCCATAAACAGGACCGCGACATCGTCGCGCCGAAGTTCAGCCTGCATGTACGGGTGCGCGGGATCCATCGGCGCCACCCAGGTGCAGTGCATGCGACTAAAGTGTTCGTCGGCTTGCCACACGCTGAAACGGGAAAGATCCAAGACCCGCGCTGCGGCTTCACCGGCCACTCGATACAGATCAGGCCCGGCCAGCCGGGAACTATTGATCACGGATTGGACCTGAATTAATGCGGAGCGCTGTGAGAGGAGTCGCTGCTCTGCCGACTGCCACTGTTCGGCCGCGGTGCTCAGTTCCTGGTATACCTCGTCCAACTCTTGACGCAGTTCCCGTAGTTCCTTCCGTGATGTCTCCAGCGCCTGTTTGTGCGCTTCGGGCGGTGTCTGCTCGGCCAGCGCTCGCTCGGTGCGCGCCAACTCTTCGCGCAATGCGTCGAGACGCTGCTGCTCGGCGTCCAGGCGCTCCGCCTCCCGTTGCAGGTCGGCGCTCTGCTCGCGCAGCATCAACTGATCAGTTTCCAGTTGCTGGAGCGATTGAACCAAGTGTTGCTTTCCCTCGAGAAGCCGGCCTTGGGCCGCTTCCAATTCCTGCTCGCGCCCCTGGAACGTGTCCTCAACCTGCTCTATCCCTTGTACAAGTAGAGCAAAGGCCGCTTCCCCCAGTTCGTGTTGCACATGATTGCGACGCAGCGCCTCCGCCTCGCGGGCCAGGCGGCCTTCCTGTTCCCGCAGTGCGTTGCCGCGCTGCGCAAGCTCCTCCTCGGTTGCCCTGGCGTGGGTCTCCCGTTCTTCCACGGACTGAAGTTCAGCCTCGATCTCTTGTGCCCGGAGTTCCAGCGCGTCCGTGTGGCCGGCCAGCAGCGTCTCTCGTGCAACCGTTTCCTCCAGGGCCTTGCCTAGCCGGCCAGCAGCGTCTCTCGTGCAACCGTTTCCTCCAGGGCCTTGCCTAGCGCCTGCTCCTTCTCCGTCAAGTCCTGTTGCAAAACAGTCAAACGTTGCTGCAGGACTTGCACCGCCGTCTCGCGCGCCGCAAGTTCGCCCGCTTCTCGTTCAAAAAGACGCCGCTCGTCCTCCAGTTCATCCCGATCCAGCGTCAGTTGATCCGTCGCGCCGGCCATTTCTTCGCGGGCGCGCATCAGGTCCACCACTTGCGCCGCCAGATCTTCCCGCTCATGCGCCAGACGCTGACGCTCCTCATCCAGTTCTGCTTGGGCGAGCATCCACCGTTGCTTCTCGTCCTCCAGCGCATGGCGTTCCGCGTCCAGCCGTTCTTCTTCCATGCGGTGGGCGAGTTCGCGCGCCCGCAGCCGCTCTGAGGAGTTTTCAAGCTCAAGCCGCCGCGCGTTGAGGTGTGCAACCGCGGCCTGCATTTCCTGTCGTTCCGCCACCAGATCCCCCGCCACCTCCGCGCTGGCGATCGCCTCCCGGGCACGGGCCAGTTCCGACGTCTCCTCGGCCAACCGCTCCTGGGCCGCCTCCAACTTCGCCTGTTGTTGCAGGTATTCTTGCTTCTCCTGCTGATACGCGGCCCAATCTTGCTGTATCGCGGCCCGTTCCGACTCGAGTTGTTCCTCCCGCGCGAGCAGCCGGGCGCGGTCGCGCGTGAAATTCTCCTTTTCCTTGTTTAACGCGGCAGACTCCTGGCGAAGGGTTTCCCGCAGTGCGAGGATCTGCGCCTGTGAATGATCCCAGGCTTCTCGCTCCTGGTGGAGCGCCGCACGATCCTGGTGGAGCGATTCTCGCGCGGCGTCCAGTGCCGCCCGCGCTTGGTCATCCCCCCTGTCGGATCGGTCGGACCGGTCAGACTCGTCAGACGTGGGGTGCTGTTCCTGCTGGCGGGCCAGTTCCAGCATTTCGGCGGCAAGGTCCTCTTTCTCTTCCGCCAGCGTCGAGCGTTCCGCGGCCAGTTGCTCTCGTTCTTTGGCCAGTTCGAGCCGCGCTTTGGCCAGAACATCTTTCTCCGCGATGAATCGCTTCTGTTCCACTGCCCAGTGCATTTTTTCCGCGGCCAGCCTGGTCTTTTCCGCAGCCAACCGCCTGCGCTCTGCTTCACTCCTGCCGGGTGCAACCGCATGATCTTCCAACAGCAATGGTTGTGGCGGCTCATCCAGCGGGCCGGGAGCGCCTTCAGCCACACTGGCCTGGCGGCCAGGAGCGGATGGCGGTTTCACGGCGGGTTCAGGCGCCGCTGCCAGCACTGGGATCACCTCTCCCCCACGCCGCTCCGCCAACCGCTGCGCGGCCTCCTGGAGGAATGCTTCCAGAGCCACATTCAACGCGGCCAACTCACGCACCTTGGAGTGCGGCAGATAGGCGTGCTCGGAATCGAGGATGCGCGGGTGGCCCGCACGCTCGATGAACGCGCGGATCGGCCGCGTGTAGCTGCGCGCCACCCAGTAGGTCAGGAAAGCGGCCAATACGAGCGATGCGAGCCCAATGAGGAACGCCGAAGAGGTGATATTGCGCTCATAGGTCAACAATTCCGCTTCCTGGATCGCGCTGAGCAGGGCAAGGAACGCCGCCTTACCCTGCGGGTAGGCCGTATTTGCCCTCCAGACCGGAGTGTTGCCTGACGTTTCCCTGACTGAGCGAAAACCGCGACGGTCCAGCGCCCGAAAGTCCGGGAAGGACGCCGAGTGTTCGTACCCCACTTCCAAAGGGGGCTGTGGGATGAGTGCACTGTTCCGCGCTTCGGAGTCAATCACTTGACCATCAAGCGCGGCAACTTGAGACTCCATCACACCGCCCATCCTGTCCACGGCTGCCGTGAAGGCCTCGGCGTCGAGGGTCAGGCCCACGGTGAATTGTCCGGTTCCGTACACCGCGGCGGCCAGCACGTTTCCCGTGGTTTGGAGTTGCGGCAGGACTTGCCAGGACACGGCCTGCCCTGCGTCCCCCTGTGCGCTCAGGTCTTCCCCGCTTTCCCCGATAGGCAACACCACGACGTGCGCGGCGGGTGTCTCCTCAATGAGCGCATCTACCGAAGCCCAACGTTGGACGACGGGCGCTGCGGGCGCGCCTGCCGCCGGGATGAGCGTGATACGCCAGCCATTGGGCTCGCGCTCGAGCAGCCACCCCCGGTTCGAGGCAGTCTCCCGGACCCAGAGTTGCCGCCAGGACCCCTCCGGCTCGAGCATCGGCACGAAGATCCGTCGCAACTGGTCGGGGGCATCCAGGCTGAGTGTCTCCGAGGCAAGTGCCTGCGCGGCCCGTTTCAAGGCGGACTCCACAGGCAGACGCACCAAGTCCAGCCGCGCTTGCATCTCGGCAAAACGGCCATTGAAGAGTGTCTCCGCCCGGGCCCGCGCAGTTTCAATCGCATTCAGGTGCACGAGCGCCGCCAAGGTGCCGCCCATAAACAGCACGACGGCAAAGATGGCCAGGAACAGGTGCCGTGCCAGAGGAATCGTGCGCCGTTTGGCCGGGGGAGAACCCATAATCCATTTGTCCTCGTCTACCACTGAAATCGCGCACCTCTCAGTGCTTGGCTTCAAGAGTAGACAGCAACTGGTGAATCGTCAAGTATTCTGTGGAGGCAATTCCGTTTCGAATGCTTCTTGCGGGAAGAACTCCGGCGGCGGATCTGCGGGGTGTTCCATCTGGCGACGCAGAACGCACTCCGCCGCCACGCGGGCTTGGCGCAGATTGCGGGCACGCTTGAGGACATCGCGCAGGAGGGCGTCGGCCATCTTCTGGTCCTTGAGCCGCACCTCGGCATGGTTGGCCAGAAAGAGGGCGGCCTCCGCCCAGATGGGGCGATTGTCATGGAAGCGGGTCATGATTTCATGATAAAGCGACGTGGCGGCGCCCGCCTCGCCTTTATGGGCCGCGTAATGGGCGGCGGCGAACAGTGGCGTGGGGCATTTTGGATTCTGTTCGAAGTACAGACGGTATTCGCGCATAGCGCCCTCGAAATCGCCCCGCACGGCCTTGGTCTTGGCCCTTCCGAATTGGTTCGGACTGGGGTTGACGATGGCGGGATTGAACAGCAGGTTGGCGAAGAAATCGGCACTGCTTCCGGCCAATTGCCAACCTGCGATGACGACCGGCGGAAACGCTGCCACGACGGCGAGCTGCATCCAGAAGATGGCGTCGAAGCCTCCGCTCCTCGACACGGCAAAGGGGACCACCAGTCCCGACAAGACCAAAAGAATGCCGATGAATAGGCCCGCGGACACCGCCAGGGGAGGCCGATCTTCAAACTTTGTCTTGACGCGCCAGGCCGCGCCAGTCAACGCCAGACTGACCGCAAACAGAAACATTATAGACATGGGTCAACTCCTCTTGAACCCAGGAGCAGGCCGTAATGATATCATGAAGCCCGATGGGGTTGAGGTAAGCCCGATTGATCGGCCTGGGCTATTTGCAGAAGGACAAACTCGGTATGAATGGATTGGGCGTTTCAAGGCGAACGTTTCTGGCAGGCTCCGCCGCCGCGGTCATGGGCGGCTGTGCAACCCTTGGGCGTGGAATTGGCGCCGGGGCGCGCCCGAATATCATCTACGCCTTTTCCGATGAGCACCGCTACCAATCGATGTCCTTCACGGACATGCCGCTGCTGCACACTCCCACGATGGAACGCCTGGCGCGCGAGGGATGTTCGTTCTCGCATTGCATCAGCAACTACCCCGTGTGTTCTCCGCACC
>JACPGD010000040.1 GCA_016182645.1 Candidatus Hydrogenedentota bacterium
CCAGAACACGCCGTCTTTCCACTATGTGCACTCGGATCAATGGCGCTATGACCGGGCGTTTCAGGAAATCTGTCCCGTCTCCGACACGGACCACCCCATGACGACGGGACACACCGTGGACAAGCAGGCGCTGGCGGTGCGTTGCGGCTGGCTGCCGTGCTTCCCGCAATTTACCCGCGGCAATTTCGAGATCGTGCGCGAAGCGGAAGCACACGGGGCGAAAAAGCCGGAAGAGATCGTGAAATACACGATCGAACAACTGAAGAACCGCACACTCAAATTCTCGATGGAAGATCCGGACAAGCCCGAGTGCTGGCCGCGCGTCTGGTACATCTGGCGCGGGAATGCCATCCAGTCCTCGGCCAAGGGCCATGAATACTTCCTCAAGCACTACCTGGGCACGCATAACAACCTCGTCGCCGAGGAAGTGGCCAAAGACGACGTGCAGGAAGTGACCTGGCACGACAAAGTCGAACTCGGCAAGATGGATCTAATCATCGATCTCAACTTCCGACATTGTGCTGCCGGCGGCCACTTATTATGAGAAGGACGATCTGAACAGCACGGACCTGCACACGTTCATCCATCCGCTGCAAGCCGCCGTACCGCCGTGCTGGGAAGCCAAGAGCGACTGGCAGATCTTCCGTGACCTCGCGCAAGTGACGTCAAAGCTGGCCGAGCAGTATTTCACGGGGCCGGTGAAAGACATCCTCGTGACGCCGCTGATGCACGACACGCCCGCGGAGATTGCGCAGCCGCACATCCGCGACTGGGGCAAGGGTGAATGCGAACCCATCCCCGGCAAGACCATGCCAAACATCACCGTGGTCGAACGAGATTTCCGGAAGGTCTACCAGAAATTCATCAGCCTTGGTCCGAATTTCCGCAACAAGGGCCTGGGCATACACGGCACCACCTATCAAGTAGACGACCTCTACGACGCCTATCGCAAGACACACCCGGTCGAATTCTGGGAGGGCGGCATCTATCCGTCGCTACGCGAAGATCGCGACGTCTGCGAGGCCATCCTGCACTTTGCCGCGGAAACCAACGGCGAATGCGCCTGGCGCGCCTATCAGGCGGAATCACACAAGACGGGGATCGACCACACGCACCTCGCGGCCGACACGCGCGCGGTACGGATCAGCTTTAAGGACATCGTGACGGAACCGCGCCGCTCGCTGACCACGCCGTTCTGGACGGGTGTGACAAACAACGGTCGGACCTATTCCGCCTACTGCCAGAACGTCGAGGAATTGATCCCCTGGCGGACGCAAACGGGGCGGCAACACCTGTACCTGGACCACGAAGCGTACCGCGCCTTTGGCGAGCATTTGCCGACGTACAAGCCGCGGCCCGATCTGCGCACGACGCGCGACCTCGACTACACCGCCACGGACGGCGGCGGGCTGGTGCTGAATTATCTCACGCCGCATGGCAAGTGGCACATCCACTCGACCTTCGGCGATACGCTGCGCATGGAGACGCTGTCGCGCGGCATCGAGCCGGCGTGGATGAACGATCGGGACGCGGGTCTGCTGGGGATCCAGGACAACGACTGGGTGGAACTGCTGAACGATCATGGCACCGTGGTGACGCGGGCGTGTGTCAGTGCGCGCATTCCGCGCGGGATTTGTTTCATTTACCACGCGACCGAGCGGACGGTGGGCACGCCCAAATCACGGTTGCGCGGCGGACGCCGCGCGGGAGGCCACAACAGCCTCACACGCGCGCGGCTGAAGCCGCTCTTCATGATCGGCGGCTATGCCCAGTTTACCTATGCCTTCAATTACTGGGGCCCGCAGGGCGTCAACCGCGACACGTTCGTGGTGGTGCGCAAAATCGAAAAGCCGGAGTGGTAACGATGGACGTACGTGCGCATGTTTCGATGGTGTTTCACCTCGACAAATGCATCGGCTGCCACACGTGCAGCGTCGCCTGCAAGAACGTCTGGACGGACAGCCCCGGTGCCGAGTACATGTGGTGGAACAACGTCGAGACGAAACCCGGGACCGGCTACCCCACGCGCTGGGAAGATCAGATGAACTACAAGGGCGGCTGGGAACTGAACAAGAACCGCGAACTGGTGCTGCGCTCGCAAAGCAAGGGCGGCGCGCTCGCGAAGCTGTTCTACAACCCGCGCCAGCCGGGCCTGGACGACTACTACGAACCGTGGACTTACCGCTACCAAGACCTCTTTGATGCGCCTTCGGGTGACGACCAGCCGACCGCCGTGCCCATTTCTCAGATTACGGGCGAACCCATGGACATCGAGGCCGGGCCGAACTGGGACGACGACCTCAGCGGTTCGCCCATTTACGCCGAAAACGATCCCAATCTGGATCGACTGACCGAAGACGAACGGCAGATGCTCTTCGACGTCGAGAGCATCGCGATGATGTATCTGCCGCGCATCTGCAACCACTGCGCGAACCCCAGTTGCGTCGCGTCGTGTCCGAGCGGCGCGCTCTACAAGCGCGGCGAAGACGGCATCGTCCTGGTCAATCAGGAAAAGTGCCGGGGTTGGCGCGCCTGCGTCGTCGCCTGTCCCTACAAGAAGATGTACTACAACTGGCAGACCGGCAAGTCGGAAAAATGCATTCTCTGTTACCCGCGCGTAGAGACGGGCCAGCCCCCGGCCTGCTTCCACTCGTGCGTCGGCCGCATTCGTTATATGGGTGTGCTGCTCTACGACGCGGAACGCATGGTGGATGCCATGAAAGCGCCGGAAGCGTCGCTGGTCGAAGCGCAGCGCAACGTCTTGCTCGACCCACACGATCGCGAAGTGGCCGCGGCGGCCGAAGCGAACGGGATCAGTCCGAAGTTCATTGCCGCCGCGCAACAGTCTCCCGTGTACAAGTACGTGAAGGAGTGGCAACTGGCCCTGCCGCTGCATCCCGAATTCCGCACGCTGCCCATGTTGTATTACGTGCCGCCGCTGTTGCCGGTGATGGGGCGCGCGGGCGACGGCATCTATGAACACGAAGCCGAGGAGTTCTTCACCCACCTCGACAAATCGCGCCTGCCGATGAAGTTTCTCGCATCGCTCTTCAGCGCGGGCAATCTCGACGTCGTCAAGGCGGTGATGAAGAAGCAGATGGCGGTGCGCTACTACAAACGGGCGCAGGATGTGGACGATGTGGACGCGGCAAAGGTGCAGCGCGTGCTGCGCGAGGCACACCTGACGCCGGAACAGGCCGAAGCCATCTACGCGCTCACTGCGCTCGCGCCCATGACCGAACGCTACGTGATGCCGCCGATTCAACGAGAAGAGGCGCTGGACGGGTTCGATATGCCGTCGTGCAGCCCGGAAATGTGCAAAGGGAAATGCGGCCTGGGCATGACCCAAGCGCCGCAGCGGGGAGCCTGACCATGAACATGGACGAATTAAAACGCGATGTCTTGCCGGCCTTTGCCGCTGTCCTCGAATATCCCAAGGAAGATTTCCGCGACCGCTTGGACAACCTGCTCCACGTCTTGTCGATGAATTCACCGGAGGCGTGGGACGAAATCTTTGAATTCGAGCAGGCGGTGGGCGCGTGGCCGCTCGAGATGCAAGAACACTTGTACACACGCACGTTTGATATCGGCCCGCAGTGCGTGCCGTATCTCAGCGTGTATTTGTTCGGCGAGCAGAGTTTCAAGCGCGCGGAATTAATGACAGGCCTGGCGCAGGCCTATGAACGTGCGGGCTTTGATCGCGGCAATGAACTGCCCGACCACCTCGCGGTCGTGCTGCGCTTTGCGCCGCATTTCGCGGGGGACGAGTGGGACGAGATGGTGCAGTGGTGCTTGCGCGGGCCATTGGGCCACATGGCGCGCGCCCTCGCTAAAGTGGAGAACCCCTACCAATACGTACTGCGAGCGCTGGGCCAGATTGTGGACGCCGCGTTCCCGGAGGAGGCCCTTCATGCTTAATGTGTTCCTGTTTGCGGGCCTGCCCTACATTGCACTGGTGACGCTGGTGGGCGGCACGATCTATCGCTACCGCAGCAATCGCTTCAGTTATTCGGCGCTGTCCTCGCAATTCCTTGAAAAGAAAACGTTGCTCTGGGGCTCGGTGCCGTGGCACTTGGGTGTATTCATCCTTCTCATTGGCCACCTCATCCCGATCTTCCTACCCGGCCTGTGGCGCTCGCTTATGGTCAACCAGGCGTTTCTGCTGTTGGTGGAAAGTGCCGGCATCGCCGCGGCGATCCTCTGTCTCTTCGGGTTGAGCGTTGCCTTGGTGCGCCGCTTGACGGTGGCCAAGGTGCAGGCCGTCACCAGTCCGATGGATCTCGTGGTACTTGGCTTGCTCCTGTTTCAGGTGCTGCTGGGGCTCGGCGTGGCGATGGCCCACCGCTGGGGCGCCGTCTGGTCCACACAAACTACCACCCCGTACTTGTGGAGCCTGCTCCTGCTGCAACCGAACCTGGACTTGGTGGCCAATCTGCCACCCATGGTGCGGCTGCACCTGGTGAGCGCGTTTGTACTCGTGCTCCTTGTGCCGTTCTCGCGTCTGGTTCACATGTTCTCGGTGCCGCTCGCGTACTTGTGGCGTGCGCCGCAGATCGTGATTTGGAATAACCCGCGCCGCTTCCGCGAAGTGCCCGTGGTCCGGCAATTCGTGGAGAGCCGGCGCTATTTCCTGCGCGGCGCCTTCGGCTTGACGGCGGGCGGTACCCTGTTAACCGCGGGGGTGATGGACAAGGCCGTCAGCTTCTTCCGCGGCCCCGCGATGAGCCCGGAGGAGCAAGCCGCATTGCTGCGGAAGCGCCTCCAGCGCCTTGAAATGACGGCGGAAGAACGCGAACTCGAACTCGAACGACTGCGCAACAACTACATCTTTGTGGCGAACCTCAAGGAATTGCAGCCCCAAGCCGGGAAGTACTTCATCGACTACCAAATGCGGCCCGCGTTGGCGTTTCGCACGGAAGACGGATTGCCGCTGCTGATCTCCGCCAAGTGCACCCACTTGGGCTGCACCGTGGCCAGTGCCGTCGATGCGAACAAGCAACTGCTTTGCCCCTGCCACATGTCCTACTTCGACTTGCACTCGGGAGCGCCCTCTCCAGGCTCGCCCGCGCTTGCGCCCCTGCCCAGGTTGGGTTGGGCGCTCATGGACGCGCAGGGCAAGCTGCTGCTTAAGGAAGGCCCACATGGGCGGCGCGAAGGTGAGTTCAATGTAGCGCAGTTAGAGGAGTGCGGCGTGTTCATTTGCAAGGAATACGAGGAGAACGCCTAATGAGCGCGGCGGAACGCGTCCAGAAAGTCGGCCGATTCGTCGCGGAGCGCTTCCCCGTCGAGAAGTTCAGCTTTCATTCGCTCTTCCAGAAAAAGGAAGTGCCGATTCACCGCATGAGTTGGGCCTATTACATGGGCGGGCTGGCGCTGTTCTTCTTCATGATCCAGCTCGGCACCGGGCTGATGTTGCTCTTCTATTACCAGCCCACCGTCAGCGATGCCCACGCCTCCGTCGAGTACATCACCACGCAGGTGAGCGGGGGTGGGTTAATTCGCAACCTGCACACCTGGGCCTCCTCGGCCATGATCTTCTGCGTTCTTGCGCATATCATCACCACGTTTGCGATGAAGGCGTTTGAGAAACCGCGCGAGGTGACCTGGATCACCGGCGTCGTCCTCTTGCTGCTCACCTTCGGGTTCGGCTTCACCGGCTACCTCCTGCCCTGGCACCAGATCGCCGTCAATGCGACTAAGGTCGGCTTGCAGTCGATTGAAGAGGCGGGCCGCTATCTGCCGGGCGCGCTGGCGGAAGTACCGGCCCAGGTGCGCGTGCTGATTCAGGGTGAGGCGGCGGTCGGCCAGGCAACGCTGAGCCGCTTCTTTGCGCTGCACGTCGTCGTGCTGCCACTGCTGGTGTTTGCAACGCTCGGTTTGCACGTGCTCCTTGTTCAACTGCATGGCATGAGCCAGGGCGTCGATCGGCCCACGAAGAAGTCTGAGCGTTTCTTTCCCTTGTTCGTGCTGAAAGATTTTTCGCTCTGGGGTTTCGTGTTCCTCGTGGTCTTTGTCGTGGCGCTGTGCCTGCCCTTCGAGAGTTTCTTTTCTTTCCCGCTCTTCCAGCCCTTCGATGCGCTGGGCTCTACTCCCGAAGGTATCAAACCGGAATGGTACTTCTTCTTCGTCTATTACCCCCTCGAGTTGCTTCCCTTCTGGCTCGTCATGCTGGGACAGGGCGTGGTCGTCGCGGGCTTGTTCTTGACGCCGTGGATCTTCAGCGGCACGAGCCGGAAGACCTTGTCGATTATTGCAGGCGCAGCGGCCTTTTATCTGGTCGTCATTACCGTGTTCGGCCAAGATATCTACCAGTTTTTCAAAGGAGAATGAGCCATGCCGGGGATGGGCAGCGTCACACACGGGAAGCCAGCCGCGGCCTGGCTCATGGTGATGTCCCTCGCCTTGGTGGGACAGACCGCGTTTGGTTACCCGGAATTCCAGCAATACGTCCAAAAGTCCAGTGGCCGCACCGTGAATTGTGCGCTCTGCCACGAACATCCCGACGGGCCGGAGGGACTGAAGCCGGGCCAGATCGGCAGTCTGACCGCGGAGGAGATGGATCGGCTGAACCGTGCGCGCGCTGCGTTTCAGCCGGGCCAGACCGTGGACAGCCCGATCCTGAACGACTTTGGCGACGCCATTATCCGCACGTTGGGCAAGCAGCAATTGCTGCTCTTGCGACAATCTCCGGAGAAACTGCCGGCGGCCCTGGGGACAGAGAGCGATCTTGATCAGGACAGCATTCCCGACGCGGACGAATATGTTGCGGGAACGCATCCGCTGGATCCCAACAGCGGCCAGCCGTGGCGGCTGTTCCTGAATAACCTGAAACGTTTTGCGTTTCACGTGGCGATGCTCGTGGCCGCCACGCTCTTCGGTCTGTATGGATTGAACAATTTTCTGCGGTGGTTCGAGGCCTCGGCGGCCGAAACGACCGAGCACGGCCTGGAGGACGCGGAGGCGTTCCGCCGCGTGGAGACCGTAACACACGAGGCCTCGCGGCGCAGCCGCAGTGCGGCGGAAGCTGGGCCCTGAAAGGAGGATCTATGAGCACATTCACGCTGGACAGGACCGTGGCCGAGTTGGTGCTGGAAAAACCCAGCCGGTCGCGGTTCTTTGAGACGATGGGCATCGACTATTGCTGCGGCGGCAAGAAGACCCTGCAAGAAGTCTGTGAGCGCAAGCAGCTCGATCCCGCTAATCTGTTGAAGTTGCTGGAAGCGGACGATCTGATCGTGCTCGACGAAGCAACCGAACGCATCTCCGAAATGAGTTTGGGAGAGTTGGTCGTCAACATTATCGAACGTCACCACGAGTACCTTCGCCAGGAACTGCCCCGGTTGCAGGCGATGTTGAGCAAGGTGGTACGCGTGCATGGCGAGAGCGAGCCGCGCCTGCACCAGATGCTTTCGATTTTCCAGGCCTTTGCCGTTGAATTGGGCACACACATGATGAAAGAGGAGAACATCCTGTTTCCGGTCATCTCCCAAATGGAAGCGGTGCGGCGGATTCCGCAGTCGTGTTTCGGCACGATTGCGAACCCGATCCGCCAGATGGAATTCGAGCACGATGGCGCCGGCGATGCCCTGGCGCGGCTGCGTGATTTGTCGGATGGGTTCCGGCCGCCGGAGTGGGCCTGCAACACCTACCGCGCCGTGTTGGATGGACTGCACGACATCGAGCAGAACATGCATGTCCACGTGCACAAGGAAAACAATGTGCTGTTTCCCAAGGCGCTCGAGCTGGAAGAAGAACTGCTGGCGGTGGCGCCATAGGGGCGGGTGGACGCTATGGACCCAATGGACAGTGTGGATGGGCGCAGTGTGCCTGCCGACGCGGCAGTGAAAGGCCGTGCGCCACTCGTGTATGCCTGCGCGGGCTGTTCTTCCGCGGGGCAGGTGGCCTATCAATTGGCATTGGAACTGGACCGGCGCGGACATGCGGAGATGTCCTGTCTCGCGGGCGTGGCCGCGCAGAAGAAACCATTTCTTGCTAAAATGGAAGATAGAGTTGTCTGGATTATTGACGGCTGCCCGATTGAGTGCGCCCAGGGCGTCCTCGATCGTGTAGGCCGCCCCGCCATGGTTCATGTCCGGCTCCACGAGTTTGGAATCAAGAAGCATCGCCTTCCCGAAGGAGGTGTGGAGCTGGACACGCTTGTGGACCAGGTGCTCGCCTGGATTGAAGCCCAGACGGATTCGGCGGTCCCTCCCTCCCCGGCAGACGTCTTACCCACAAGGCACGATCACCCAACACGTATTTCGACTTTGTAACCGTCCGGCCTCTGTCCGGAGGCAAAGACGCGGCATCCGCCTGGCGTCGTGGTGAAACCTCAAATCATCGGTAGTATCAAATCCGCGTTGCACAGTTGCGTTCCGGCACAAAGGCCGGACACCGCCGTGCGCGTGCAAGGAGGAAAAAGCATGCAATTCAAAGGACTTTGGACCAGCCTCATCGTGGTGGTGCTGGGTTCCTTCTTCGTCCTGTCGTATTTTGGCCGGGACATCTACCGGCTTGCCCCGCCCATTCCGGATCGCGTGGTGACGCAGGATGGGCAGGTGGTCTTCACGGCGGCGGACATCCAGGACGGCCAGAATGTCTGGCAATCGACCGGTGGCCAGCAGATGGGCACGGTGTGGGGACACGGTTCCTATGTGGCGCCCGACTGGTCGGCCGACTACATGCACCGCGAAGCGGTCTGGCTGCTGAATTTCTGGGCGAAAGACAGCTTCGGTGCGGAGACTTATGGCGCGCTGAATGCGGAGCAGCAGGCCGCGTTGCGCGCGCGCCTGCGCCAGGAACTGCGCACCAACACCTACAACGCCGCGGCAAACGAGATCGTCGTGTCGCCGCTGCGCGCACAGGCCATCGCCGCCGTGGGCCAGCATTACAAGGACCTCTATGGCAACGCACCCGAGTTGGGCGACCTCCGCGAAGCCTACGCCATGCCCACCAATGCCGTGCGCGATCCCGAACGGCGCGACAAGCTGGCCGCGTTCTTTTTCTGGGCCGCGTGGGCCTGCGTGACGAACCGCCCCGGCAGCGAGATTACGTACACGCAGAATTGGCCGCCGGACGCGCTGGTCGACAACCGCCCCACGGGGTCCGCCGTCGGCTGGTCGGTCATTAGCTTTGTACTGCTGCTCGCGGGCGTGGGCGCGCTCGCGTGGTACTACGCCGTCATGAACAAACATGAGCACGGCGCCATCGAACTGCCGGAGCGCGATCCGCTGCTCGCGCTCCAGCCCACCCCGTCGATGAGGGCCACGTTGAAGTATTTCTGGGTCGTCGTGGCGCTCATCGTGGTGCAGGTGGCGATGGGCGCGGTCACGGCGCACTACGGCGTCGAGGGTTCGGGCTTCTACGGCATTCCACTCGCCGAATGGCTGCCCTATGCCGTCACGCGCAGTTGGCACATGCAGTTGGCCGTCTTCTGGATCGCCACCGCCTGGCTGGCCACCGGTCTCTTCATGGCGCCCGCCGTCAGTGGTTACGAGCCCAAGTTCCAGCGGGCCGGCGTCAACTTTCTTTTCGTCTGCCTGCTCATCATCGTGGTCGGCGCGCTCTTTGGGACGTGGTTCGGCACGCGCCAGCGCATGGGGCTCACGATGAACTTCTGGTTTGGCCACCAGGGGTATGAATACACCGAACTCGGCCGTTTCTGGCAGATCTTCCTGTTCGTCGGCCTGTTTGTGTGGCTGGGCCTGATGGGGCGCGCGCTCTGGCCCGCCCTGCGCCGTCCCGGCGAGCACCGGCACCTCCTGGCGCTGTTCTTCATGGCGAGTTCCGCCATTGCGCTGTTCTACGGCGCCGGGCTGATGTGGGGCCAGCAAACGCACCTCGCCATCGCCGAATACTGGCGCTGGTGGGTGGTCCATCTGTGGGTCGAGGGATTCTTTGAAGTCTTCGCCACTGTAGTGATCGCCTTCCTCTTCACGCGCATGGGTCTGCTGAAGACCGCCACGGCGACCGCCGCCGTGCTCTTCGCGACGACCATCTTCCTGGCCGGCGGGATCATCGGCACCTTCCATCACCTCTACTTCACCGGCACGCCCACCTCCGTGCTGGCCCTTGGCGCCTGTTTTAGTGCGCTCGAAGTCGTGCCATTGGTGTTTATTGGGTTTGAGGCCTATGAAAACCTGTCGCTGAGCACGGCCCGGCCGTGGGTCGCCGCCTATAAGTGGCCGATCTTCTGCTTTGTCGCCGTGGCCTTCTGGAACCTGGTCGGCGCGGGCCTGTTTGGCTTCTTCATCAACCCGCCCATCGCGCTCTATTACATGCAGGGGCTGAACACGACGCCCGTGCATGGCCACACCGCCCTCTTCGGCGTCTATGGCATGCTCGGCATCGGCCTCACGCTGTTTTGCCTTAAAGGCCTGGCCGCGCAAAATGTTTGGCGCACCGGCACGCTCAGCTTCGCCTTCTGGTCCATCAACATCGGTCTGGCGCTCATGGTGCTCCTGAGCGACCTGCCGCGCGGCCTGATGCAAGCCTGGGCCAGTGTCAACGAAGGCATGTGGTATGCCCGCTCGGCCGACTTCATGCAGACCGGCCTCATGGACACCCTGCGCTGGATGCGCGTCATCGGCGACACCATCTTCGCTGTCGGTGTCCTCGCGCTCGGCTGGTTCGTGCTCGGCCTCAAGTTCGGCTGGTCCGTCACGGCGGAGAAAGAACCGATCATGGAACACGGCGCGCGGAAACCCCTTCCGCGCCCCAGCGAAACCTGAACCGCTCGCAAGCTCGTGTGAGGTACCACCCCCAGCCCCGATGACGGGGCTGGGGGTTAATTATTGTATAGGTCTTATGGACTTCAAGATTCATTCTTCGAATTCTGGAACTTCGTTCAGTTGCTGAATGCAATTCGTTCATACTCTGCACGAAATCCGTTCAGTTGCTGAACGATTTTGCACACAAATTTGGCTATTTTACAGGCATTTTGACAAAATGGTCCTCAAATTTCCGTAAACAGGAAATGTTGCTGCATCATAGCTACCACGACAAATACTTTCGTGTTGCCGTATGCCCGAGCAACTCTGGGGGAACCCCCAAAAAGGACTTACCCGCGCTGCCCATGATATCATCGCCGCAGGATCAGGAATTACGGCTCCATGAAGAACGCGGTTTGGTACATCGTCGCCGTCGTGGCCTTGGGGGCGGCATTTCTGCTCAAGAGCCCCTACATGGCCTATGCCATATACACGTTTCTGTTGCTGGTCCTCCTGGCCAATGTCTCGTCGCTGGCGTGGCTCGCTGGCCTGGACTGCACGCGCTCGATTGAGAAACAGACCGTGCAGCAGGGGGAATCCGTGGGTGTGGAAGTCACCGTCCACAACCGGCGCGGCTGGCCCATCCCCTGGATTTATTTCGAGGACTATCATCCCGCGGACTTTCCGCGCGAGGGACAGAACAAACGGCTGGCGATCCTGATGCCAGGCCGCCAAGTCACCCTGCGCTACCAGGTTCAGTTTCCGCGCCGCGGCTACCACCGCATCGGGCCGCTGCTGATGGAGTCGGGCGATCTCTTCGGGTTGCAGAAGCGCTTCCGCATGGGCGAACGGCAGGACTACGTCTCCGTCTTGCCGACCATCGCTTACATCGAAACATTCAACATCGCCTCGCGCCGCCCCCAGGGCCCGGTCCGCATCAGCAATCGCATCTATCAGGATCCAACGCGTATCAGCAACATCCGCGAATACGTGCCGGGCGATCCCCTGAACACGATCCACTGGAAAGCCACGGCGCGCACGGGGAAGCTGCATGTGAAGACGCACGAGCCCTCGAGTGTGACAGGCGGCACCCTCCTCCTCGACCTGCACGAAGACAGCTACAAGCCGGAGAAGAAAGAAGAGCGCATGGAATTGGCCATTACGGTCACCGCCTCCATCGCGTACCTTCTGCAGATGTCTGGCGAGCAAGTCGGCATGATCACCAACGCGCGCGACGCGGCGGAAGCGGCCCGGTATGAACTGGCGCGCGCCCAGGCCTTGACGCGACAGGAGGCCGACGAAAGCATGGTGGGCGAAGAAGAGACCACGCGGATCAGCCCTTTGTCTGTCCCTACTCTTCGCAGCACGATCCAGGCCCAGAAGATCATCGAGAACCTCGCGCGCGTCATTCCGGGCCAGGGATTGGACGCCACCGCCATGGTCTTGTCGGAATTCCGACGGCTCCCGCGTGACGCCGCCTTACTCCCCGTTGTGCCCCAAGTCACGGAGACGCTGGCCCTCGCCCTGGCCAGCATGAAAATCTCCGGCTTCAATGTGACCGTCTTTTTCATCAATGACCGGCCCGGCTACGACGAGGCGGCACGCCTCCTCGCCCCGCACGCCATCCATGTTTTCCACATCGAGCACGAACGGCACCTCCATGAAATCTCTCCGGCGAAGATTGGACACTGATTGGCCAGTAGTGCAGCGCTCGCCGAGCGCGGCACTTCCGGAAACCATGCGCTCATATGCCAAACAGCGTCTCATCCTCCAGTTTAAGAAGTGCCGCGCTCGGCGAGCGCTACGCTACTGCTTTGGGTGCTTATGAAACCTCTTCCTCCAAAACCGGCGGCGGACCTGCCGGAAATGCCGCTCGAACCGGGCGACACGGACACCGGCCCGACAGATTTCAAGAGCTTGATGTCCGCGCCAGATCTGGACGAAGCAGCCCAGCGCAAGCGGCCCATTCAGGCGACGGACTTCCGCTCGCTCGTCGGTGACAAGTATGGACGGGTCGAGTACACGCAAAAACGCAGCGCCACGGACCGCATCATCGATGGACTGTCGCCGGTGATGGTGTTTCTCATGGTCTACGCCGTGATTTATTTCCTGCTTGATGTGCGCTACGTGGTTACCGCCGTTCACGATCCCAATTTGCGCTTCGTCATGTTCGCGTTTGTCATGGGGGTAGTCGCTCTGAACCGTCTGATCGCCACGGAAGGCTCGAATGAGTCGTTTCTCTATGTTGCGGCCTTGGGCGGCGCCATTGCCATGTATACTTTCTCGGCGCAGGTCTATGAGGTCGGCGCCTTCACGGGTCCCTGGCTTCGCCTGACACCTGGCTCGGCCACGCTCCTGAACCTCGTGCTCGTCGCGTTCATCTGGTGGCTCGTAAACCGGCTGACCCACGAGTGCTGCGTGGATGAGAACCGCGCCGCGGGCGACGTGGGCATCCTGACCGGTACGGCGCGCCGCCTCCAGCAGGCCATGAAGGGTGAGCAATCCCCGAGGCCTGTGTCCACGCTATCGCCGAAGAAGAAAGTGGACCTTGGGCCGATGTACGTCATCGAGGCGTACGATCCCACTGAAGGTCCCAAAAAGAAGGCCGCTCCCGCCGTCCCCACGGCCTCCACGGCGGACCGTCTGGCCAAACGCCATCCCGGGATGTCCATCTTCTATTTCTCGGTCCCAGTCATGATCATCTTCGCCTTGGGACTGCGGATGGTGCAGCATGGCGGCGAACGCTGGATTGCCGTGGGGAAACTCTACATGGGCATTTACACCTTCGCGGCGCTCATGCTGTTGATGCTGACCAGTCTTGGGCAATTGCGCGAGTACTTCCGCACACGCAAGATCGCCATGCCTGCGGGCATCGGCTGGTTCTGGCTCGGCTTGGGCCTGGTCATGATCGCCATGGTCATGGTCGGAGCCATGCGCCTGCCCATGCCGCCGCTGCCGCCCGTGGCCCACGTCGAGGAACATATTCGCGATCCCTGGGACCGCAACGCTCCCAGCTTCAATCTAATCGTCGACTCGCGGGCGCAAACGGAGATCATTCAAGAATCCCGCGCCGTGGAACTGGTGGGCAATGTCGTGCTCGGCATCTTCGGGTTGTTCCTGCTCTATGGCGCGTTACGCGGGCTCGGCGCCCTCGCGGCCTACCTCGCGCGCCAGCGCCACGTCCTGCCGCCGTTCCTCGCCAAATTCTTCGACTGGCTGGATCGCTTCCTCACCACCCTGACGCAGCCGCCCAAACTGCCCGAGCGCAAACGGCGCGTCCGCATCCAGCGCGACATCGCCACCAGCCGGAAGTACAAGAACACCCTCAGCGATCCCGAGACAGGTCGCGGCATGACCGTGAACAACCACGTCGAATACGCCTACCAGGCGCTCTGCGCCCTCGCCTATGACCTCGGCGTTCCCCGCCGCCAGGACCAGACCCCCTACGAGTTCATCCGGTCTTTTCCCAAAGAACTCAACGCGCTTCGCGAAGAGGCCATCGAACTGACGCGGCTCTATGTTCTTGCCGCCTATTCTCCGCTGACGATGGATGAAAAGGTGACCGACCGCCTGCGGCGCTTTTGGATCACCTATGGCCGCATCCGCAACCGGATCGTGCGATAAGCCGGCAAATTCGGTCTTTGGCTTTGGCGGTGATTTTTGGTGCCATGACCGGATTTCCCCCCTCCGTGGCGGGTCCCAGGCTCGGAATGACGGTGTGGTTGTAGGTCGTGTTTCAGGGTCTTCTACAACAGGAACTCATTACCCTAGAAAAAGCAATTGAATCGCAGATTACGCAGATTTTCGCAGATGTGCATGGACTTTTTTGTCTGGTCGGGTGAAACCATCCGGGTGAAACACTGGATTGAATTCCGATCCACAAATAATCTCATCAACTCATGCTTTTTTCAAGATGATACTGCCATTTTCATCTGCGCATATCTGCGTCATCTGCGATTGGACTGCTGTTTTTAGGATTACCCTAATTCCGGTAGTTGAGCACATTCTGGAAACATGGGTGGCAGCTTT
>JACPGD010000231.1 GCA_016182645.1 Candidatus Hydrogenedentota bacterium
AAGGCGACACAAGGGACGACAGGGACGGCAAGGACGGCAAGGACGGAAAGGACGGCAGGGACGACAGGGACGATGGGGACGATGGGGACGATGGGGACGATGGGGGTGTCTGGGGTGATAAGGACAGCGGGGACAGGATGGACGGCGGTGATGGCGTTGGCGGGGAGGAAGAGGAAGTAACGGGCCTTGCGGCAGAGGGCGGCAGTGAGCCAGATCTGGGAGAGGAGGCAGCGCTCCCCCACTCTGTGGCGCGGGATGAGGGAATGCGTGAGGAAGTGCGGGAAAAGGAGCGGAAGCGGCGGGCGGTGGAGGCGGCGCGGTTGAAGGCGGAGCGGGCGCGGCGGTTGAAGGCCGCGAAGGAGGCGCTGGAACGGGCGGAGTGGCAGGAGAAGGAGGACAGGAGGCGGGGGTGGGTGAGCTGGCCGGTGGTGGCGGCGGTGAAACGGGCGCGGGAGAAGGTGGAGAAGATCCTGAATGACGGATGAAGGAAGGAGGAAGTGGGTGCGCCGGAAGCGGGAGAGGTTGAAGAGGCTTCGTTGTGGGTGGTGAGTTGCGAATTCGGGTTGGAGCTTTGTCGGGAGCGGGCGGGCGAATACCGACAAACACGGGTATACATGGACAAACAGGTCAGTGGCGGAGAGACACGGACAGCACGAGAGAGCACAGTGCCGCATAAGAGTTAGCAATTCGTACTCGGAAACGAGAGGCGATTGCCGGTGGAAGTCCTTTTAAGGCACGCACCCGCCGATCGCGGAGCGCATGAGGAGCAGCAGGAATGCGGCTGCGGCGCAGGCAGCGAGAAGGTGCTTTTTACCCACAGTAGTCCAGTATCGCGGATCGGTGGTCAGCTTGTTGAGCAGATAGATGGCAAGTGCGATGAGCAGTGCCGCGGCAAGGACGCTGGTGAAGGTGGCTAGCAGGATGGGCAGTACCATGGATCATCGTTGGTTCTGGTTCATGACTCTTGAGCAAGGTATCTCAGCGCGAGGTCGGCGAGGAGGGTGATGCCGATCGGGAGGGCGGCGTCGTTGAAGTTGAAGCGGGGGGTGTGGAGGCCGGGGGCGGAGGCGAGTTGGTCCGGGGGGGTGTTGCCGAGGAAGAGGAAGGCGCCGGGGACTTTCTGGAGGTAGAAAGCGAAGTCTTCGGCGGTCATGTAGGGGCGGGTGATGGGGATCAGGGCATCGGGGCCGAAGCAGGCTTGGACGGTGTCTTGGGCGAACTGGGCGGCGTTGGGATCGTTGATGGTGGGGGGATAGCCGCAGACGCCGCCGAAGACGTGGACGGTGGCGCGGTGGGCGGTGGCGGTGTGTTGGGCGATGCGGGTGATGGCGGCGAGGACGCGGTCGCGCTCGGGGATGCTGAGGGTGCGGAAGGTGCCTTCGAGCAGGGCAGTCTCGGGGATGATGTTGGAGGCGGTGCCGGCGTGGAGGCTGGCGACGGTGACGACGGCAGCGTCGCCGGGGTTGGTTTCGCGGCTGACGATGCTTTGGAGGGCGGTGATGATGTGGGCGGCGACGACGATGGGATCGATGGTGGCGGCGGGGTCGGCGCCGTGGCCGCCTTTGCCCTGGACTTCGATGCGGAAGAAGTCGGCGCCGGCCATGACAGGTCCGGGGCCAACGCCGACGCTGCCGAGGGGGAGTTGGGGCCAGGCGTGAAGGGCGAAGGCGGCGGCGACGTTGTCGAGGTGGCCTTCGTCGACGATGAGTTTGCCGCCGGCGGCCTGTTCTTCGGCGGGCTGGAAGATGCATTTGACGCGGCCACGGAGGTGGTGTTTGTTTTCGGCGAGGACTTTGACGACGCCGCAAAGGCAGGCGATGTGGCCGTCGTGTCCGCAGGCGTGCATGCGGCCGGGGACCTGGGAGGCGTAGGGGAGGCCGGTGGCTTCCTGGATCTCGAGGGCGTCGATGTCGGCACGGAGGACGACGGTGGTGTCGCCCTTGCCGTCAGCCTCGCCGTCGATGGTGGCGATGAGACCGGTGCCGCCGGCGTGGCCGCGGGTGTAGGGGACGCCGGTGGTGTCGAGGAAGCGGGCGATGCGATCGGAGGTCCAGTGTTCTTGGAAGCGGATCTCGGGGTGCTGGTGGAGTTCGTGGCGGAGGATGATGAGATCCGGGAGGATATGGCGGAGCGTGGACTGGAGGGCGTTCTGAGCGATCATGGGCATCGGAATTTCAGTCTTGAGATTTCAGATTTGATATTTGTCAGGTGGAGAAGCCGGAACCTCGGGGAACGCAAAGCAGGGAGAACGTGTGAAAGGGGGAAACGGAGCCAATCAGGGAGTTCTTCTACTTTGTAATCTCGACACGCGCCTGATACCCCAGCTTCTGAAGCAGGTCCTCGCAGTCGTCCCAAGTTAAACCAAAGGCGCGGACATCGGCGAGGCCGAGCCGTGCAATCACGCTGGCCAACACTTCCTCGCTGTTCGGCTCGAGCGGCTCGTCCATCAATGCGTCTTCCGCCCAATCGACGAGTTCCTCCAGGGAACTTTCGTGATGGAGATACTCCGCGATCCGTTTCACCACATCGTTCTTGGTGATCATCCTCTCATCCTAAGCTTTGCGATGTCCTCGATCAATGGGAAACTTCTCGTGAATCTCGGCGAGTTCGCCAAGTTCGTTGTAGATCTCCTGCCAAAAGCACCGTGTCGTCTCGTGTACGTCCACCTCCTTGAGATATCGGGCGTGCCAGCCACTGCGCCCCATAACATCCAGCCAGTAACGTCTTCCGCCTTCCGGCAACTCCTCCCACTGTCCAAACTTGCGTTCGTTTTGTTGCCGGCTACTCATCCGCCACAAGATCCGAAATCAGCAATCACAGCTTCAGCCGGGTGCCGGGGAAGGCTTTGATGTTGAATTCGATGTCGATGTCGAAGCCGGATTCGCGGTCGCGGACGCGGAGGGCGGTTTCCCAGCAGTGGAGACTGCGGCGGACTTCGTAGGTCTGAGAGCGGAGGGTGTTGTCTTCGAAGTCGTAGCGGTGTTCGAAGCCGACGCCCCAGTTGTCGTTGATCTCGTAGCCGAGCCCGTAAAGGACTTCGCGGTTGTAGACCTCGTTGCGGGTCTCGGTGTAGGAGAAGCCGATGCGCGCATTGAGCGGGCGCTCTTCGTAATACAACTGGGCGAGGACCCGGTTGTAGTCCTGGAAGGATTCGTCGAAGAATTCAGAGGTCTCGCGGTCGAAGGGGCGCTCGAAAACGCGTTCATAAAAACGGACGAACCGGTCCTGAAATTCGTAGTCATAGAGACTGAATTCACTGCTGACGTCGTGGCGTTCGCCGACGAGCTGGAAGCCACCCCAGGGACGGGGGCGGATATCGAGTTCGAGCTCGTAGTCGTGTGACTTCTGGATCTCGTTCCAGAGGTCGTTGCCCTGGTAGAGGGTGAGGCGGGCGACTTGCCAGACTTCTTTTGTCTCGGCGTCACGGCCATAGAGGAGGTTATCCAGCTTGGTTTCGATACGGCTGCGGCCGAAGGCATTGTCGAGGTTGTCGAAGCGGGGGGCGCTGTTGACGTCGAGGCTGGCTTCGGGCTGGTAGCTGTAGGTGACGGACGGAACGACGACGTGCTTGAAGGCGGAGAATCCCCAGCGGCCGGGGTACTCGCGGTGGAAACGGGTTTGGGCGGTGACGCCGTAGAGGGAGGAGAAGCGGCTGGCGGCACTGTCGTCGGCGCGCTGCTTGGAGTACCAGGTGCCTTCGAGTTCGACGAAGGGCGTGATGGCCAGCGCGGGCAAGGGGTCCCAGTCATAGGTGAGGCGCAGTACGTTGACGGAGCGCACCGCGTTCGCGCCGTACTGTTCCCGATCATTGAAACCATCAACAGTGTCGAAAGTCAGGTAGAGGTGATCAAGCAGCGGTCGTTCGAGGACGTGGAAGGTGGCTTCCGGGAAACGCTCGGTTTCGTTGATCCAGTTGTGCGTGTTGAGCTTGACCGTGCCCGTGGCGATGTAGTCTTCCTGGCGGTAGGTGACATTGGCGAAGGTGCGCGGGGTACTGCGGTTGCGGTAGTGGTCGTAGAAGAAGTCCTTGTAAAACTCGGAGTCGGACCACTGCTCGGCTTGGATGCGCAGCGTGAGGTTCTGGTCGTAGTCGTAGCGGTGATACCAGTGGAGGTAACCGCGGTCTTCGGTCGTATAGAGCCCGTGGGCCTCCCCCTTCGTGCGATACAGCCAGGAGGCGGGGTTCTTGCTGAAGTCGTACTCGAGGTCGCCGCCGAATCCGACGCCCTGTTTTTCGGTCGGGAAAATGCGCGGCCCCAAGGCCACATCGGGCGTGACCTCGAAGCGCTGGCCAATGTTGACGAAGTAGCCGATGTCGGCGCGGCGCCCGCTGTCGAAATCGAGGGTCCAGGGATACGCGCCAACGCCGCCGCGCTGCCAGGTGGGCAGGAAAAAGGGTGTGTCCATGCTGCCGAGCTGGAGGCGGGCACTGTTGCCGCCGACGGCGGTGCCTTCTTCGATCTTCGCGCGCTTAAGGCGGATCTTGTAGTGGGGCGGATCGCGATCGCAGGTGGTGACCCAGACTTCATCGCCTTCGGCGCTGGCCGGGCCGAGGATGCGGAGTTTATCCGCGGAATAGTAGTAGATGCCGGCCTGGCCATGAACGTGGAGCATCTCGCCGGTTTTCGTGGCGAAATCATACTGGATTTCCTCGGCGGACATGGTGCGGGTCGGTTCATCGACATAGACGTTCTTGGCGTAGAGCCGGCCCAGCGTCAGACGTCCGCGTTCGCGTTCCTGCTCGGTGAGGGGCGGTGCGAAGGGGGTCTGGCCCTCTACGGGGACGGCTTCTGGACCGGGGATTTCGTAGGTGAACTCCTGCGCTGTCATCTTCGAGGCTTGCTGCGTGACTTCGATATTACCCTCGGCGTGGATCATGCCCATGAGGCGATCATAGGAGAACTGATCCGACTTGAAATACATGTCACCCAGGCGTAGATGGACATCGCCCTGGAGTTCGAGGGCGTCTGCGTTGGGCGCACTCTTCATTTGTTCGAACTGGATATCGCGGAAGGGCTGGGTCCAATCAGGCGCTTTAAAGCCGGCTTCTTCCGAGCCGAACTCGGTGGGCTGGACGAGCGCATCCGCGATGGTCTTGCGGCTCAACTGACGCATGGGCACGGCGCTGGGGCGTTCGCCGAGGTGCGGGGCGCCGATCGAGTCCGTGCGAACGGGATATTTCTTGACCTGACCGGGCCGCGTTTCGGTAGCGGCGATGGGGGCGGTTTCGTTTTCCGGCGGGGCGGGCGGTGCTTCGGGGGCCAGCGCGGCTGGGACAGGGACAACAGGAACCGCAGGGACGGAAGGGACAGCGGGGGCAACAGGGACCGCAGGGACAGCGGGGGCAACAGGGACCGCAGGGACAGCGGGGGCAACAGGGACGGAAGG
>JACPGD010000235.1 GCA_016182645.1 Candidatus Hydrogenedentota bacterium
CGCCTCCCCACGGTACCGCTGCGACAGCACATACCCCGGCAACGCCGCCACCGTCCCCTGGAACTGCACCGTCAGGGCCGCGAACCCCACCCGTGGCGCACCCACAAAATCCACCCGGACTTTCGTCGACGCGGGACAACCACTGAGGAATACGCCCGCGAAAACTACACTTGCCACCAAAAGTGCCGCTGACCGACGCATCGCAACCACTCCCATGGTGTCCCCAAAACGCGGTGCAAAGCCGACTGCGTTCCAGCAACCCGCAACCGCGCAGGGAAGCCTTCCCTTACTATGCAAGCACGCCTTGAACGGAAGAAACTTTCAGAACCGGCCACCTCACATTGCCGTTGTCCAGGCGGCCCCGCAACGCCATGAATTTTCATCTTCCGCAGGATTGACAGAAAACGTCTCACGCACCGCTACAGTATGTGCTGCACCTAGATCTTTGTCAAGCGTCTTCAAATGCTTACTTGACACCATGCTCGCAGTCTGATAGCGTAAAGATGTGGAGGAAAACTATTGACAAGTATTGCGTCTTTCCTCGATTGATGCACCTTCTTAAAAACGGGGCTACGAATAGCGGGAGCGAGAAAATCATGGTGACCCGTACTGCTTGGGCGGGAGTGGGTATAGTTGCACTGTCTCTAACGGCGGCGGCCGAGTTGCAGACTGTCGAGGTGGGTGGCCAATTGCAGATTCGCGGCAGCTATTGGAGCAGCAGCTTCAATCCCCGCGTTACCCCCACCCTCGTCGGGCCTGAACTGCGCATACCCGCGGCGCAACTCCGTGGCCGCCCCATTGGCGACGCCATCGGCGGCCAAAACGCCACCAGCCACTGGGACTGGGACTCCAGCGGGGACGACTACAAACTGGTCGAAGAGCGCACTCTCCTGAACGTCCAGGCTGATTTCACAGACGAAGTCTGCGCGTTCATTGAAATTGAGTCCTTTCAGGCGTGGGGGACGGATTTCCGCTCGAACTACATCACCGGGGTCGACATTTGGCCCACGGCGCCCACCGGCGTCTTCCTCTATCAATCGTACATCGAAGCAAAGCAGATGTTCGGCACGCCGCTTCGCCTACGCATCGGCCGCCAGGAACTCAACCTCGGCAGCGGTTGGCTGGTCGGCAACAACAGCGCCCATCCCGAGTTTGCCGGGCTCTCCTTCGACGGCATCCGCGCGACCTATGACACCGACCTGTTCACCGTCGACGCCTTCGTCACCAAGCTGGCCGAGCGCAGTAATGTCGAGCAAGACGGGGATATCCACTTCAGCGGCCTTTATGGCGCCTACAAGGGCTTCGAAGACCTCACCCTCGACGCTTACTGGCTCTGGCTCCGCGACGCGCGCCACATAGATGACAACCCCGGCTTCTTCTTCAACAACCTGCTCGAAGACCTCTACGGCGTCGACGAATACGGCGCAACCAACCTCCACACCATCGGTCTGCGCGCCGCGACGCCGAGTACGACCAATTCGCCGGCGACGCCGAACTCGGCTACACCTTCGACTGTCCCTGGCAGCCTCGGGCCTACCTGGGTGGCGCGTACTTCGGCGGAGAAGACAACCGCGACATCAGTTTCTGGGACTGGGTCCGCCCCTTTGAAAAATCCGAAGCGAGCGTCAGCTTCAGCCGCCTCTTCTCGAACCGTGTCTACAGCCCCATCATTGACGAGGTCAGCCAGCTATCAAACGCCTGGACGCTCCGCGCGGGTGTCGGCGCTATGCCGACCGAGCGGCTGCACCTCAACTTCAACGTGGCCTACTTTGAAGCGCTTGAAACGTTCGGGCTGCCGCCGCGCCTGCGCGTCGGTCCGGTTCTCGTACCCCTGGCCGGGCCCTTCACCTTCTGGACCTGGGAATCCGAAGACACCCTTGGTTGGGAAGCCAGTCTCAAGGCCACTTACGACTACTCCGACGACCTGCAGTTCGAAGCCGGCTGGCACCACTTCTTCGCCGACGACGGTCTTACGGACGGCAACTATACGGACTTCCACGGCCTCCTCTTCAGCGGCGGCACCGACGACCGCGACGCCGACTACGTCTACGTCCAGACCAAGCTGACTTTCTGACGAGTGCTGGTAGCGGAAAACATGCTTGGGCGGGCGAGCGTACCCGCGAGTTATGGATCGCCGGGGGCGAGGATTCGGACAAGGAACCGCTCAAATGGCGATCCTTATTCTTCGACGGGTTACGCCGCGCATCCTTAGCAGCCGGTTTGATGGTGGTGATGACTCAAAGATCTCGTGGTTCCCAACCGGCTGGTGGGTACCCTTGCCCGCCGGAAATTGACTTTCCGAACAGAAACTAACCAAGCCCCCCCGTACAGCGATGCACTCTTCCGCAGCTCACTTTGTTCCGAGCGCATCGAACCATTGGGCAACATCTTCGTATTGCTGCTCGATGCCGTCCCAATACGTGTGGGCGCCGCCGGGTTGGATGATGAGCTTCACAGGCAGCCCGGCCTCCTCGTATCTGGCTTTTAGAATCTCCGATTGCTGGACAGGCACGGTTTGGTCTTTATCGCCATGAATGAGCAGCAACGGCGGATCGTCGGGGGTCACAAAATAAATGGGGGAGATGGACTTCAATTGCACGGGCAGGTCGGTGATGGTCCCAAATATTTCCTGAAACAGGCCGGGACGCACCTGCTGAATGACTTTGTACCCGTCCGGCGCCCCCCAGTTGATCAGATCCGCGGGCGGGAACCAGGCCACGATGGATTGGACCTTGCAGCTGACCCGCTCGACGGGGTCCTTAGATTCGGGGTGGCCATCGTCGCCCGTTAATCCCACCATGAGCGCGAGGTGCCCGCCGGAGGAGCCGCTGGTAATGCCGAGGTGTTTTGGGTCGACCCCGTAGTCCTCTGCCTTCATGCGCACGAAGCGAACCGAGCGCCGGACATCTTCGACCATTTCCGGCACTTGAAACCGGGGACCGCTGCCGTGACGGACAACGAACACCGTGAACCCACCATGAAGCAGGCCCATACCCCAGTGATCGCGCCGAAACTCCGCGACTTCCTCCGCAATGTTGGACTTGTGAGACTTCCAGCTTCCGCTCGAAACAATGATGATGCCGATGCCCTTGCGGTGCTGCTCCGGCTGCAGCACGTCAAGCGTCAGCCCCATCCCCTCCTTCTGGCCATAGACGACATCCTCGACCACCGTGTACGGAACGATCAACGAATCGATCCCCGCATGACAAATCGCCGGCGAAAGCAGACCGCCGGCAGCCAGCAGGATGAGGGCAAGTTCAGAAAAGAGACAGCGTTTCATGGGTACTCCTCAAGGGTGGTTTGGTTGTGATCGCGCCAGTTCCCCCAACGCTGGCCCACGCGACCGACCGGAACATAGCATCCGGCCGGGGAGAATTCAATGGGGCCTCCGTACATGGGCACATCCGCACCTTCACACCGCCGGCACGTCCGAGGAGACTTTGCGCTCAGGCGGTTGGCGCGATCGGGAAACCGGCCAGAACGAAGGCCCTCGTACCCTCGTGCAACCCATGCGTTTCCCACCCCACTGTGTCCTTCGGGTTTTCTGGGGCTGGTTGCCCGCGGATAACGACGGCTACACCTTATCGTACTCCGCATGCGGACCGATCCAGAACCATACCAAGCCGTCGCGGTCCTCGAATGCGAGTGCGCGATAGCCGAGGGTGACTCTGGCGGATCAGACTGGTGATTCACCGAGTGCGCGTCAGCCCGGCGTCATACGCGCGTTTGGCCGATTCCGCCATGCGGTCCAGCTTGCCGTTTTCCGCATCCGCCTCCAGTTGCTTGTCCCCCTGCCGCTCATCGCACTCCGCGAACCAGACACGATACCGGGCCAACTCCTGCTCCGAGAGGGATGACACTTGATGCTCGATTTCTTCCACGCGACTCATGACAACGCTCCTTTGGAGGCATCATAGTATGATCGGGCGCGGTGGCCTGCCCTCGTTCCCAATTTCTACTTTGGGCTCGAGCCGGAATGGGGTGGTGTTCGTAGACGCCGGGGCAGCCTTGGATGGTGCAGTTCATGGCTTCAGATCAACCCCAAACGCTCAAGGTCTTTTGTCTTCCATCGCGCCTGTAGCTCGATCATGCTGCGCAGCGTCTTTGGCGCGAAGGTTTCAGAGGAGCGATGGAAGGAAACGGTGACGGCGCAGCCATCGGAGTGCAAGTAGCGTCTGTGGCTGCCCTTCTGGCGGTCCAGCGCAAATCCATCGGTCTCCAACGCCGCGACCATTCGCCGTGACGTTGCGCAGGCGCGAATAATCCAACGTCATACATGGACCGAAATCAGCGGCTGGTCAGAAATCTTCACGCTTGCGGGCAGCTCCAGGCCGTCTTCCAGCATGGCCTCGATCACCATTTGCGCCACTTCTTCCATATTGCGCAGCGCCTCGTCGCGCGTGTACCCCCACGTCGCGGCGCCCTGTGATTCCAAATCAGGCACCCGCGCAAACCACCGGTCCTCGTCTGGTTCAACCTCTATCGGAAAGGTATACGATTTCATGCTTTCCAGCTTCGGTATTGTCCAGGCGGATGTATTGAAAAATGTCCCGTAGCCACTTCCGGGAACCGTCGGTCCACTTTATTCTTGCCATGAATCAATGATTTTCCCCATTTCCTCATCGGATATCACGCGCCCGGCCCGCGAATCCTCCAATCCCCGCTCAATCATCCGCTCGAAGGCCAATTCACGGAGAATATCATCAAAACTTGCGTCGTCAGACTGGGCTTGAACCAATGCGGTCATTCTGTCCTTGGCATTCGACATGGCGTGACCTCTCCATCATGTGCATATTCCGACTCATTCCGGCCACTGATTCCGACGGAAGGCGGCCACCCGTTACGATTGATTCCGGCCACCCGTTACGACGGAAGGCGGCCACCCATTACGATTGATTCCGGCCACCGATTACGAGGGAAGGCGGCCACTTGAAGGGCTTGCGTCAAGGGTGGGGCGTGAGCGGCGCGGGATAACCACAGATATCTGGCAGGATCGTTGTCTTTTCGCGTTATTAACACGAGGAGGCCACGAATGCCGGCGGAGCGGTTGTCCATGCGGAAAATCAGGGAAGTATTGCGGCTGAGCTGGGGTGGGAAGCTGGGAGCGCGAGCGGTGGCGCACAGTTGCGGGCTCGGACGGACGACGGTGCAGGAGTACCTGCAGCGCGCCCGGCAGGCGGGGTTGTCGTGGCCGCTGCCCGACGGGCTGTCGGACAGTGCGCTGGAGGCGTTGCTGTTTGCGCCGCCGGCGCTGGCGATCGAGGCGCCGCGGCCGGTGCCGGACTGGTCGAAGGTGCAGGAGGAGTTGCGCCGCCAGGGGGTGACGCTGGTGCTGTTGTGGGAGGAGTACAAGCAGACGCAGCCGGAGGGCTATGAGTACAGCCGCTTTTGCGAGCTCTACCGGCACTGGCGCCAGACACTGCCGGTCTATATGCATCAAGACCATCAGGCGGGCGAGAAGCTGTTTGTGGATTATGCCGGCCAGACCATGACGGTGGTGGACAGGGAGACGGGGGCGGCGCGGGAGGCGCAAATCTTCGTGGCGGTGCTGGGGACGAGCAACTACACCTATGCCGAGGCCACCTGGACCCAGTCGCTGCCGGACCTGATAGCCTCGCACACGCGCGCCCTGGCGTTCTTCGGGGGTGTTCCGGCGATTATCGTACCGGACAATCTCCGCAGTGCGGTTTCCGCCTCCTGCCGCTATGAGCCGGAGATCAATCTCAGCTATCAGCAATGGGCGGAGCATTATGGCTGCGCCATCATTCCCGCGCGCGTGCGCAAGCCCCAGGACAAGGCGAAGGTGGAAAAGGGTGTGCAGGATGTGGAGCGGCGGGTACTCGCGCCGCTGCGCCACCGCACCTTCTTCAGTCTGGCGGAACTGAACCAGGCCATCGCGTCCTTACTCGCGCAACACAACCGCCGCCCCTTCCAACAGCGCGAGGGCTCCCGGCGTTCGCTCTTCGAGGCGCTCGATCAGCCGGCGCTGCGGCCCCTGCCCGCCACCCGCTACGAATACGCCCACTGGCTCAAAGCGCGGGTGAACCTCAGCTACCACGTCGCCGTCGAGCACCATCACTACAGCGTGCCCTACACCTTGGTCAAGCAGGAGGTCCAGATCCGGCTCACCGCCGCCACCGTCGAGATTTTCCACGACGGCCTGCGCATCGCCAGCCACCCCCGCTCGCCCAGGAAGTACCAGTACACCACCCAGAAAGAGCACATGCCCCGCAACCACCAGGCCCAGGCCGAATGGCCCCCGGAACGCATCATCCACTGGGTGGGCCAGGCGGGCGCCGCCACC
>JACPGD010000236.1 GCA_016182645.1 Candidatus Hydrogenedentota bacterium
GAAGTCGTGACCCGGTCAGGAGACCGGCCACAGCGTGAAAATTGAGGCATCTTCTTGCCGAGGTGTATTCTACGAACATGAGCACGACTCTTGACAACAACGTACCGGGAGCCTTGAATCTTCCTGCGGCACGTGCCTTCGTCGCAGAATGACTTATTGAGGGCCTTGATGCCGAACCAGGTGGTGAGATCTCGCCTGCATGGAGAGAAGAAGTAGTCGCCCTATTGTTGTCGATAGCGTGCCTGCACTCGAAGGGTGCCTGAAGACACGAAAGCTGGATGCCATTCCCCGACTACGAAGAGTTCATCGCCGCAGGCGTACGCGGCGCTCGAATGAAGTAAATCTAGACCGACATGCATGAAACCGAAGCTGTACTTGGAGACAAGTATTGTAAGCTATCTTGCTGCAAAGCTGAGCCATGACTTGGTTCGTGCCGCTCATCAGCAAGTCACGAGAGATTGATGGGAAACCCGGTTCTCGTTTGATGTCTACGTTTCCCAGTTTGTCCTTGACGAGCCGCAAGCGGCAGGCAGTCCGTGACGTTGCCACCCAAGAAGTTTACCGCACCCAAGAAAGCTTCCTGACGAGGTGCAAGTTGCGAGTTCAATTCGTAACGGCGATTTGGGCAGGGAGATGGGCAAGCCACATCGTGCACGAATGGGCCTGCCCAAAATCACAGTCGTGCAAACGGGGGAAATGCTTATGTGCCGCGTCATACCCGCCGCGCTGATGGCTTCAATCATCTTTTGTGGAACAATCGGTGCTGAAGATGCGAATGCGGACCGACTCGCCTGGTGGAAGGCGGCGCGCTTTGGGATGTTCATTCATTGGGGGCCGGTCAGTTTGAAGGGGACGGAGATTGGCTGGTCGCGCGGCGGGGAGCGGCGCGGGACGGGCGGCACAGGCGAAATTCCCGTCGAGGTTTATGACAACCTCTACAAGGAGTTTAATCCCGTCAAGTTCAACGCGAAAGAGTGGGTCGCGCTCGCGCAGGCCGCGGGGATGAAGTATCTCGTGTTCACGACGAAGCACCACGACGGCTTCGCCATGTTTGACAGCGCACTCACGGACTACAAGATTACCAATTCGCCTTTCGGTCGCGACGTGGTCAAGGAGCTCGCCGACGCCTGTCAAGAGGCCGGGTTGCGTCTTGGGTTCTACTATTCGCCACCGGACTGGCACCACCCGGATTACCGAACGGAAAATCACCAGCGGTACATCGACTACCTGCACGGGCAAATCCGCGAACTCTGCACGAACTATGGGCAGGTGGACATCCTCTGGTTCGACGGCCTCGGCGGCACGGCCGCGGACTGGGACGCAGTGAATCTGGTCAAGATGATTCGTGAATTGCAGCCACAAATCATCATCAATGATCGGGCGGGCTTGCCGGAAGACCACGCCACGCCCGAACAGAAAGTGGGCGCGTTTCAGCGAGACCGCGCCTGGGAATCCTGCATCACCATCTGCAACCAGTGGGCGTGGAAACCGGATGACAACCTCAAGTCGCTCGAAGAATGCATCGGCACGCTGGTGCGGTGCGTGGGCGGCGACGGCAACCTGCTCCTTAACGTTGGCCCCATGCCCACCGGCGAAATCGAGCCGCGCCAGGCGGAACGCTTGCGCGAAATCGGGGCATGGCTGACCAAGTATGGGTCGACCATCTATGGCACGCGCGGCGGCCCCTTTCTGCCGGACAGGTGGGGCGCAAGCACCTGCCTTGGGGAACGAGTCAATATTCACGTGCTTGAATGGCCCGATGGTCCCCTTAGATTTCCACTGGACATGGGTCTTGTCACAGGGGACGACTTCATTGCCGGAAAAGGCGCCATCGTTGGAGAGGCCGATAGCCTGACGTTGAGTCAAGAATCCACCCCGGTGCAGGAATTGGACACCATAGTCCAGCTGGTATTGAAGCGCTCCGCGGAATCCCTGGAGCCAGCGAGCGCGCTCCATTAAGGGATTTGCGGCGCATGCTGGCCTCACAAAGGTGGTAGAATCTTGCTGGTCCCTCAATTGGCTTGTGTCCTGTTGGCCACGCTGTCCCTTGTGTCGTTTGACTCCTTTCAGTCCCTGTGACCAGGCGAAGGCGTGATGGAGGCGAAAACATGCCTGTACACATCCCCGGCCCCACCACTATCCAAGCCGCCGGCGATCCGCCCAAGACCATCAACGAATACATCGGCCGCGTGAACAGCGGCACGCCGGGCGTAAGCATTGCCCACATGATCAGCCCTTGCGGCTGGAAGGAACCGGGCCAGCGGCCTGAGTTCACTGAATACACCGTCGTGTTGCGCGGCGCCTTGCACGTGGGATTGAAAGATGGCGGGACCATCGAGGTGCAGGCGGGCGAGGCCATCCTGACGAACCCTGGCGAGTGGGTGCAATACAGCACCCCGGGCGCGGACGGCGCGGAGTACATTGCGGTATGTTTGCCGGCATTTTCTCCCGAACTGGTGCACCGGGACCAGGAGTAAGGTGTCCCCGCATTTGCCCACGGCCCCAGCAGTTATCTATACTCTGTCCAAATAGCCGGGGAAGCACGGGAATGGCCCACACATTGGATTGCGGTGTTGGCGGGTGGAATACTGGAACTGGCTAAGGCGTTGGTATCAGCGGTTCTTGGGCGGGATGTCCAAGGTACGTGTCGTCGTCAGGGGAGTGCCGGGGCAGATGCCCGGCGACCTGGGGGCCATCTTTCAAGGGACTGTTCACCATTCAACAACATCAGGCCGGGAGTATCGCACCCATCAGGGCGGCGTTCCCGGCCAGGATTCAGCCACAAGTGTATCGTAGGAAAGGAAGTTGCCATGCCAGTACAAGTCACCCAAGCAGCCCCGGATTTTACCGCCACGGCGGTCATGCCGGACAACCAGTTTAACGAGAATTTTAAGCTCAGCGACTGCCACGGAAAATACGTGGTGCTGTTCTTCTACCCGCTGGATTTCACCTTCGTGTGTCCCTCGGAAATCATTGCATTCCATGAGAAGCTGGGGGAATTCAAAGAGCGAAACTGCGAGGTAATTGGCGTGTCGGTGGACAGCCACTTCTCGCACTGGGCCTGGAAGAATACGCCGTGCAGCAAAGGCGGCATCGGGCAGATCGGTTATCCGCTCGTGGCGGACCTGACCAAGAGCATCTCCCGCGATTATAGCGTGTTGGTCAACGACGCCGTGTCGCTGCGCGGGCTGTTCCTCATTGATCGGGACGGCATTGTGCGCCACATGCTGATCAACGATCTTCCTCTAGGCCGGAGCGTGGACGAGGCGCTCCGAGTGCTCGATGCCCTGCAGTATACCGAAGCCCACGGCGAAGTCTGCCCGGCCAATTGGAACAAGGGCCACAAGGCGATGAAGCCGACGGCGGAAGGAGTGGCGGCTTACCTCAGCGAATATGTGGGCGCCAATTAGTCCTGGACTTTTATCGCACCTGCCCTTGGAACCGGCTGACTTCCTGTTCTGATCGGATTGACAATCTTTTCACGGGTTTGGTACGATAAGCATCCGCTTGAGCGGGAGTAACTCAGTGGTAGAGTGCAACCTTGCCAAGGTTGACGTCGCGGGTTCAAGTCCCGTCTCCCGCTCCATTTTTTATTTTCGGCAATGCGCATATCTCCGCGCTGTCCGGGGGCCGTTAGCTCAGCCGGTAGAGCAGGTGACTCTTAATCACAAGGTCAGAGGTTCGACCCCTCTACGGCCCACCATCTCAAGCTTTCTTCAGATACCTTAAATCCTGTGGAACGCTTCGGCGTCATACTCGTTTCGCGGCCAATAACCCGCCCGTTACCCCGCTGCCCCCTTTCCCCATGCGCCGCTATGTCTTGTGTTAAATCTCAACATGATGTAGAGTGGATGAACTTGGTGTGGCGCCATTCCTTTGTAGTTCGTATTCTGGTGCGTTTTCGCTGCATTTATGACCATCCGGCAACACAAAGAAGTCTTTGCGGGTATTGAATCGCTCGGTCCTGGGCAGCATTTTGGGAAGTACCGCATTATTTCGGGGGTGGGGCGGGGGGGAATGGGGATTGTCTACCTCGCCGAGGATCGCTCTCTGGAGCGGTTGGTGGCTTTGAAGCTTCTCTCACTCCCGTTCATGTCGAGCGTGCAGTTTGAAGATCGTTTTTTGCGCGAGGCCAAGGCGGCGGCGACGCTCTCCCACCCGAATGTGGTGCACGTGCATGCCTTTGAGGTGGTGGCCGGCGTGCCGGTTATCGAGATGGAGTATGTGGAGGGGGGCTCGCTGGCGCGGAAGTTGCGCCAGGAGTTCTTGACGGTGCAGGAAGTGGTGGGTTATGCCTACGACGTGGCGAAAGCCCTGGCGTATTGTCACGCGCGCGAGGCGGTGCACCGGGACGTGAAGCCTTCGAATATCCTGGTGGATGCTCATGGGCAGGCGAAACTCGCGGATTTCGGGCTGGCCAAGATGTTGTCGGGGCTGGGTGCGGAATCGTTGATTCACTCGGGTTCAGGCCTGTTTATGGGGACGCCACAATATGCGCCGCCCGAGGCTTGGGAGGGTAAGGCGGCGACGGCGGCCTGGGACATTTACTCGCTTGGCGCGGTGATGTATGAGGCGCTGGCGGGCATTCCGCCGTACCAGGGAGAAACGCCGCTGGAACTGGCCCGAAAGATAGCCACTACTCGTCCGAAACCATTGCAGCAAGAGAACCCGGGTATCTCAGGGGAATTAGGTGTTTTGGTCGATCACATGCTTGAGGTGGAACTGGCGCGTCGTCCCAAGCATGTGGGCGAAGTACTGCGGTGTCTGGAAACGATGCCGGAGTTTCAACCAGCCGGGGGAGCGGAAGCCGAAACGATTGGGCTGCGGCTGCCCAGGCCCATTGGCAAGCCGAACTCTTCGCATGGGCCGTTCCCGCGTCCCAAGCGGCGCGCGTGGCGTTTTGCACTTGTTGCGGGCGTCTTGCTGGCGTTGATGGCAGGCGCCGCGTATGTCTACGTTCAGCCAATGAACGAATGGGGCGTTGTTTCGCCAAACACAGGGGAAGGGGAAACTCTGCCTTTGGTTTGGGACTCCCTGGGCGCGACGAGTACGGTCGAGGAAATACTTGCGCTTTCCAAGGGGGTCGCCGGCGGTCGGACGCGATTGCTGGACGCCCAGTATGCGGGAGAGTCTGTGTGGTCGCCAGAAACGTGGCTGATGGAGCTGTCAGAGCTGGGACAGCCGGCGTGGATTCTCTGCGAAAGCGAAGCCACAGTGGCCGTGTTAGATCTTGAGGCGGGCGCGAGGTCAAACGAGTACGTTGTGGCGGGCAATTGGGCGGGATATGTTGACATGTCGGGTACGGTGCTTCGCCTGGGAACTGTGAGGGGCCACTTGCTTTGGTCTGCTGAGGGGGCCGTGCTGGCGGGAGCGCTGGAATTTCGCTCGCAAGTGGATGGGGCGGTGGTTGAGCAACAGGTGCTGGCGCAAGTGTCCAGCAATGTGGAGACAGACACGAAGTTTGTGCATGCCGTGGAGGCGTCGGACTATTTGTTGCCCATCCTGTATGGGGAGTTGGCGCCGCGCGGGTTGGTCTGGACGCGCGAAATCGAGAGTTTGTTCCCCTGTGTTGAGGCGCAGCGCGTCACCGCGAGGCAATCGCAGGGGCTCGCGTATGAAATAGACGGGATGCTCAGCGACGCGGTGTGGCAGGCGGGCCGCAAAGCAGGGAGTGGTGGAGCGTTGACTGGATTTCCCCGGCCGGCCGGTGCACGTTTGGATCTGGGAGTAGTGGACGGAGCACTACTCTTTGCCGTCGAATGCACTCAAGAACTGATGGAGTTACAGCCGGTCTTGGAAGTGCGGGTCCTTCGAGAGTATATGGTCCCGTCAAGATTCTCTCCGCAGTTTCGGCTCATCTATACGGCAAAGGACGGCAAGGTTGCCGCGGCTTATGGTGATGGGGAAGATTTGGCAAGCGCCGGGAAGGCGGTGTTCCAGGCGTCGCTTGACGCGGAGAGGTGGCAGGCTGAGGGGGTGGTCCCGTTTGAACTGTTGGACATGACGGAAGGCCCGAGAGCAGGCGAGACGTGGCGTTTGACCGGGATGCTGAAGAATGACGCAGACGAGGTGTTGTGCTGGTGGGGATTCCCGGCGATCTCCGAGGTGCGGCACGGGGCGGTAGTGACGTTTGACCAGCCGTGAGGGTGTGGTCGCGGCGGATTTCGATTTGGAGCTGGCATGGGCAACGTGGCTGCAAACGCGCTGGCCTGGTTGCAGCACGGGCGACAGACAGGAAGGCATAGGCACAATGTGGCAGATCACCGCGAAGCATGGCCGGCACCGGGGTGCGAGTTGGGCCATCTCGGAGAAACCACTGTTGTTGGGCCGTTCACGCAACTGTGATGTAGTGATTCAAGATCCCGAAGTATCGCGCGAACATTGTGTCGTGGGAATAGAGGGTGAAACGCTTTTCCTTGAAGATCTGCGCAGTAACAATGCTTCACTCGTGAACGGTCAGCCGGTGAGCCGTTGCCTGTTGCATGTTGGGGACGAGGTTTCTGTGGGCAATGCGACGTTCGTGGTCACCAGGGGCGGTGACTACGGCTCCTTTGATCCACGCTCGGTAACGCAACGGACGACTATTCACCCCGCCCTGTTTGCGGAGTTGTCGAATGCTCCCGAGAGCCAGGCAATTCAGGCACGTCCCCGGAATATCCGGGACTTGGGCGCGCTTCACCGGCTGGTGATGGGCTTGGCGAACTGCGAGACCGAACCGGAGGTGATGCGCGCCATGATCGATTGCGTGGTGGAGCATCTCTCCGCGACGAATTGCCTGGCCGTCCGATACCGGTCGCGTTGGAACATGTTCAGCGTCTACCCGCCCGATTATCCCCTCGATGATGAGTCCACGGCCGCGATGCAGGAATGTGTGCGTACCAATGCGCCCGTGGAGCGCGCGCGAGACGCCGCTGCCGCTAAGGGCGCCGCTCGGGGCTGTTTCGTGCCGCTTTCGCTGGGTGCTGAACCCGTTGGGATGCTGGGTATGGAACTGGGTGAAGGCCCCGAGGATCTGGCGGGCGACATCGGTTTTGCGTGGGCGATTGCCCGGACGACGGCGCCGTATTTGGTCGCTGTGGACCGTAGTCAGACGCTGGCGGGGGCGCGGGCAGGCGGGGAGAGCAGGGGGACGCCTGGAGCAGTGCTGGTGGGGGAGAGCTCGGCGGCCCAACAGATGCGCAAACTCGCGGAGATGGCCGCGGGTGTTGATTTGCCGGTATTGATTCACGGGGAGACCGGTACCGGGAAAGAGTTGGTCGCGGGCCTGATTCATAAGCTCTCGCCACGCGCCGGCAAACCGTTTATCGCGGTGAATTGCGCGGCAATCCCGGACAACCTTTTCGAGAGCGAGTTTTTTGGGCATGCCAAGGGCGCCTTTACGGGCGCGCAGGAGAAACGCCAGGGGCTTCTGTCGGAAGCCCATGAGGGGATGATCTTCCTTGACGAAATCGGCGACCTGAGCCGGAGCAACCAAGCTCGTCTGCTTCGGGCGATAGAAACGGGTACTTTCCGCCCCATTGGGAGCAGGACGGAAGTGGCGGTGGACATCCGCGTTATCGCGGCCTCGAACCGGGACCTGCTGCGGCTTGTACAACAGGAAGAGTTTCGCGCCGACCTGTATTTTCGGCTGAGTGGATTCGAGATTTCACTGGCGCCGCTACGCACCCGGCAGGAAGACATCCCGCTGCTCGTCGAGCATTTCATTCGGGAGTATGTGGCGGAGCGGGAAATGCCGGCGCCGGTCATAGGACCAGAAGAGATGCTCTATCTGAAGGAGCAACAGTGGCCGGGAAACATTCGCGAACTCCGGCATTTCGTCCGCAGAGTCATGGCATTCCCGGCGGAGAAGCTCACACGCGACTACTTTATGACGCTGCTTCACCGGCCGGTCGAGACAGAGTCGCCCGCCGAGACAACTCTGGAGGCCCTGGAACGTGCGCACGTCCTGAAAGTCTTGAGAGAACATGGTGGCCAGGTTGCCAAGGCAGCGGAGGCGCTCGGCATGCACCGGAACACGTTACGCCGGAAGATTAAGGAATACGGACTGTAGTCATGTTGGGAGGAGACCCAGGCAAACGGATTCCAGAGTGGCCGGTCCGGTGGCTGGCCGGCGCCGCCGTTCGTTTCGTGCCGTTGCTGCTTGTGCTGGTGGGAATCTGGGCAGTAGCGGCGCCCGGTTCCGCGGGCGTGCTTGCGTCCAACGCAGGCTCTGATATCAGCTTTCTCGAGGCGAACAGCCGCTATGTTTTCCTGGCAGCCAGCGACAATGCCCACGGCAAAGAGTTGTGGAAGTACGATCCCGCCACCCAACAGACCTCGCTTGTCAAAAATATCAATCTGATGCTGCACTCTTCAGATCCGGGTCAGTTCTTTATCTGGCAGGACATTCTCTATTTTGTTGCGGCAACCGAGACGGAAAGCAGGGAATTGTGGCGCAGCGACGGCTCGGCCGAAGGGACCTGGATGGTGCGCGACATCAACCAACAACGCCGCGGGTCCTCGAATCCCGCACTGTTTCGGGGCGTTGGGAATCTGCTCTTGTTTACGGCGGACGATGGAATCCATGGTGCGGAGTTATGGCGCAGCGATGGCACGACTGCCGGCACGGAGATGGTGAAGGACATCCATTTGCCCAATCAAGCCAGC
>JACPGD010000237.1:0-2594 GCA_016182645.1 Candidatus Hydrogenedentota bacterium
CCCCGACGCCGGGGCCACGCGAATTCTCCAGTTCCAGATCTCGCCGTTCAGCTTCTTCCAGACGAACACGCTGGCGACGGAGCACCTGTATGGACACATCCGCGCGTGGGTGCGACAGGTGCGGCCGCGGGCGCTCTATGATCTCTACGGGGGAGCGGGTGGCATTGCCTTCGCCTGCAGTGATCTGGTGGAGCGCATGTGGTCGGTGGAGTCGGTGGCATCGGCCACAGCGGACGGCCTCGTCAACGCACGGCTGAATGACATTGAGAACGTCAGCTTTCACACCGAGAAAGTGGAAAGCTATCTCCGGGAATGCATCGAGGGGAACACGTGGCAGCCGGAGGCGGCGGTGATCCTCGACCCGTCCCGCGCGGGGCTGCACCCGAAGGCGCTGCGCCGGCTAATCGAGGTCCTGCCCGAATATATGCTCTACGTTTCGTGCAATCCGAAGATTCTGGCGCAGGAATTGTCCCTGTTGCTGGATGCCTATGAGATCACCCAGGCGCAGGGCTTCGATCTCTTCCCGCATACGCGGCACGTGGAACTGGTGGTGGGGCTAAGGCGGCGGTGAAGCGGGAGCGCCGGACCTGTCGGACCAGTCAGACTGCTGCTTCACATCAGGCCACACTTGCCGGTGGCTCTTTGAGCGATTGACAAAACGCGACGAAGTTGTCCTTTTGCGCCTTCACCTCCTCGGCCGGGCCGGTCATTTTCACAAAGATGGTCCGTCCCTCGAGCGGACAGATGGCGCCAATCATCATGGCATTCTCTTGGATGGCGCCATCCATCTTGATCAGGCTGCCTTCGACTTCCACCAGGGTTGACAGTTTGCCGAGAATGTCAATCTTGGGAAGTTGCTCGAGTTCCGGGGCGGTGAGCGCGGCCTGACTCATCTGTTGCCGCCAGAGATTCACGTTGGCTTCGATCCCGCCCGCGTCGCCGCCAAGCACGGTGACGTAGCATTCGGTCTGGCCGCCTTCACCCACTTTGAATGACACCAGCCGCATGGGTTTGCCGCCCGCCTGTTGCCAGCCCTCGGGGGCGATCCATTCCAACTGCGGCTTCTCCGCTTGCGCGTGCTCGGGCGCCGCGTGGGGCATGTCCTGCCCTTGCGCAGCATCCAGCGGCGGATGACCCGGCGGCAGATTACCCGCTTGGGCAGCGGTTTCGCCCGCCTTGAGCGAGGTCACGAAGGCATCAAAGTTTTCCCGTTCCGCCGCGACCGCTTCCGCCGACCCAACCATCTTCACGAAGACCATGGCCCCGGCGTGCTCGAGAATGGCGCCGAGCATGCGATAATTCGGGTTGTTCTGATCTCCAGACATGCCGGTGAAGGTACCAGTCATGTCACCCACGACCGCCTCATGCCCGAGCACCGGCAGTTTGGGCAATGCGGCAACTTCCTCGGGGGTATACAGCGCGAGGCCCATCTGTTTCCGCCACCGGTTCAGGTTCGCTTCGATGCCGCCGGCCCCACCCGGCAGCACGGACAAATAACATTCGACGTTGCCTTCCGAACCCGCCTGGAAATTGGCCAGCCGGAGTGAGGTGGAGGGAAGCTCGGTCCACGGTTCGGGTTTCGTCCAGGTAAACTGCGGCTGGGCGGCGGGCTGGCCCGCGGCGGGCATGCCTTTGAAGCCGAAACGCTCCGCACTGGACGGACCAGTGTCCGGCGTTCCCGCCGGCGCGGCAGCAGGGGCCGGCGCATGCGTAACCTTGACCTCGGCGACATTGCTCTCGCCGGAACAGCCTGCCACAAGGGCGATGACACCTGCTGCGCAAAGTACTTTGATTTTCACGGTTGAGTTCCCCGATGTATTGCGTTAATACGTGGCGTGGACGTCTTTGTCCAGGCCTTGTGACACTGCTTGGGCCGGAGGCCCGAGCGACCTCTATAGGGTATGCGAAGGGTGGGGGAGAGTGCAATTATGTCCAGGGTTGTCCTCCGCGTTGCAAGGCAGACAGAGACCCTGTAGACTATCCATAAACGGCGTATTATCCGCCGTTGAGACCTTTTTTGCGCGCCAGTAGCTCAGCAGGATAGAGCATCAGCCTTCTAAGCTGAGGGTCGAGGGTTCGAGTCCCCCCTGGCGCGCCATTCCTTTTGACATTTTCTGACACCGCCTGTCCAGAATAGTCAATGTTTTCGGGCCTTTGCGCGGTGTCTGCCCGTCTACCTGTCCGGTGTATGACTGAGGCGTCTTTGTGTCAGGAATTGCCTGAAAATGACCCCGATTTCCCCGAGTTACTGCAAGGTTCACTGCAAGGTAGGAATCCCCTTTTTCGGCGTTCTGCGCCAGCGGGAGCACCGGCGATACCGCATTGAAGACAGGCAGCGAGTCGAGCGCCGCCCGCGTGTCGAGAGCGGACAAGTGCGTGTAGCTGTTCATGGTCAAGTCGATGCTGGAATGCCGCAGCGCCATCTGCGCCACCTTGGGATGCACGCCCCCGGCTGCCAGCCAGGTAGCGTAGGTGTGCCGTAAGCAATGAATGTCGAGCGTTCCGCGTGAAGTGGACTTCTCGATCTTTGCCGCTTTCAGGTCGTGATCGAATACCCGAATCTTTGGCACACCGAATTGAGGTGCATCCGGCAG